>CAKZPH010000200.1 GCA_937138605.1 uncultured Ignavibacteriales bacterium | reverse complement strand
TAATTTCAATATCTGAAACAGAAAATTTATTATTATTCTCGATAGCAAGTTTAATCATTTCCAATCGTGCATTTGCATCTATAAGTGAAGATTCGGGTTTCAAAGGTTGTATGTTACAAGGGATGAATATGATAAAATCAAGTTGAAGTGATTCAAGAACTGTGTTGGCTAAAATTAGATGTCCGATATGTATGGGATTAAAGGAACCGCCTAGTAAACCAATCTTTTTCAATCTTGAACCATTCTTTTTGTTAGTTGTTTGCTAAAGTGATTGAAGAACTGGTTAATATATAAACTGTTTTGCTTCTGTCCTTGTTTCTTAAAATCATAGTAAACGGAAATTAAATCGTTAATTGTTGTACACGAATTGAATTCATTGATTACTTGAATTTCAGCGTCGAGACTTAGAATTTTTCGGATCAGTAAGTCATAATTTTTGAATGGTTTTAATAGTATATCAATCGATGAAAATTTCGATTCATTTGTAGCAAAACCATTTATTACGTTTTTCTCATCGACAAACAGAATAATTTTTTCTGAATCTTCGGGTATTGAATTAAACGTAAAATCTAAAGTTTCAACTTTTAGATTTGAAATATAACCGTTGAGAATCAATATCTTTCTATAGTCACCTTTGAATATAATTTTTTGAATTTGTTCTAAATCGCTTGAAAGATTTTCTAATCGAAATTTATGTATCTTCGTGTGAATTGAATGAAAAATGCCCGGTAAATACTCATAGTCATCTTCTGGTATGATTAGGTCGATATTGTACTTTTTCGAATTTAAAATCTTCAAGTAATTTTCTACCAGTAAAGTTGAGTAAAGAATTTTTACTGATTCTTGTGAGATAAAATTTAATGGAGAGTCGAAGTTTCGGGCTGAAAAAATGTAATAAGGAGAGGCCAATACAATGAGTGATTTATTCGTTTTCATTTGTGATGTTATTTATTTTTGTTCTCAAAAATTCGATTTCGTTTTGATAGATATTTTTAATCTTTTCAGATTTAATTTTTCTCATTTGATTTTTGCGGAAAGCCAGTGTCGTAGCGTAGCTGATTAAATTTTTTCTATGTTTTTCGTTAATCCATCCCTTCATGTTTCGAAGGTTAGTGTAAGGAATAATCTGGGCATAATGATGTTTTAGGTGACCCTGGATAACTTCATCAGTTAACTCATTGATTAAAATATTTTGCTCATAGCTTAAAGATATAAATAATAAAATCATTACCATGATAAATGAAATTACGACAAAAGCTATGCTTAGAAAAAATCCATCGCCTGAAATGACGCTAAGATTAAATAATCCATGAATTAATACTGCCAAAATAAATCCATACAGAAATATAAAAGTTTTCTTAAATGAATTTTTGAACTTAGCCATAGCTAAAATTGAACCTAAAACTGCACTCGCAACAAAATGTATTGTTACTGAAAAAGCATTTCTGAAAAGAGCAAGTAATATCAAATCCTTTATATTATCAGTATAAAAATAAAAGTAAAGAAAGTTCTCAGTTAATCCGAAACCGAGTCCAACGGAACCACCATAGACAATTCCATCAGTTAAGTTATCAAATTTAATCTTAGAAAATGTGAGTATTAAAATTAATCCTTTGAATAATTCTTCAATTAATGGAGCAACAAGTACTGTGGAAAGGTAACTTAAGGTAAACTCATCTTTAATTTTTGATGAAGCATATGATTCTATAATAGAACTAAAAATAAGTGTGAGAGTAACTGCACCAAACATTCCCCATAAAAAGTGAAACATTATGTTTTTTATAGGTTCTCTTTCGTAGCGATCAAGCCACCAAAGAATTATTAAATAGATTAAAACTGGTATAAAAGAAAAAAGTAATGAAAGAATTAAATTCATTTCTGCTTCAACCAGTTTAAAATTTCATAAATATTTGGTGTTTTGCCATAACTTAATAGAGAAATTCTAAGAATTCTCGATGAAAACCAGATCGATGAAATTATAGAAAATATCAAAATGAGAATAGATACAATTTTATCTACTAATGGAATTGAAATGGTATTAACTCTTATTATCATTGTAGGTGCTGTAGTAAGTGGGAAAAATGATAATAATTTTGCAATAGTTGAGTTGGGCGATTCGAAAATTATAAAAGATGTCAATACAGGAAAAACGATCATTATTGAGACTATACTGAAAATTCCCTGGGCTTCCTGTTCTGAATTTGCAATGGATCCTAATCCAATAAAAATTGTTGAATAAAAGATAAATCCAAGAACAAAAAACAAGATATTAAGCGGTATATTCTCAATTCTTAGATAAGTTATTATTAATGGACCTAATACCGGGATTAAAATTCCAAACCAGATTAAAATTTGCGTTAATCCCAATAAAGCTATTCCAACGACTTTTCCTGTCAATAGTTCATCTGTTGTGCAGGATGAAAGAATTATTTCGATTACGCGATTAGATTTTTCTTCAATTATTGAACGAACCATACTTCCAGAGATACTAAACATTGATATAATTAAAAATAAAACAAAAAAGTAAGAAGAAGCAAAAGTAAGTTCCAGATTAATTTCTTCACTACCTTTTTCGGTAACTTTTATGGTCTTTATTGGCACATTAAAGATAATTTTATCGACCAGTTCTTTATCAATTTTAAATGCTTCCAGTTTTGTAGTTAACAAAACACTGTTAATTGCTTTTTCTATTCGTGAAATATCTTTTAATGCAGTTACATTTTCTGTGTGATATTCAATTAGTAAGGAATCATCGTTTATTTTTTCTATGTATAACAAGCCAGTCAGTAAATCATCTTTTATTAAAGTGTAACAAGAATCTATGAGCTTACTTTTATTTAAACCATCAACTACAAATTTTCTAATTAAGTATAAAGGTTGCCCAGTTTGAGTTTTATGGATTATAAGTTCATTCTCAAGTTTTTGATGAATTGATATGTTCTTTTCATAAAGAGCAATAACCTTTGTTGATTTATCTTCTTCTGTGCTCAGTAATGTTGTTAAATAAGAGAGACCAATAATGATTAAGGGAAACAAAATGGTGCTAAATAAAAAAGTTTTGTTTTTAATTTTTTCAAAATATTCCCATTGAGCTATGTGAATTATATTCTTCATTGTTGATTTGATTTTTTTACTGATTCAATGAAAATTCTATGAAGAGAGGGTTCTTTTAGTTCAAGATATGATACGTGGTATTTCCCAACTAATTTTTTTATAAATGCTGAAACGTCAATGTTGTTTTTAAGCTGTAACTCTGCGTAGTTTTCATAAATGTCAGCCGATTCAATTTCATCAAAATTACCCAAATCGTTCTGAATGTTAGAAGCTCTAACATGCAAAGAAGTATGGCCATAGATTTTTTTTATTTCTGATAATAAACCATAATGAATCGTTCTACCTTTATTAATTAGCAAAATTTTATGACAGAGTTTTTCTGCAATTTCCATTTGATGGGATGAAAGAATTGTTATTTTATCCTCCCTGGAGATTTCTTGAATCAAATCCTTAACCAGTTGCTGATTTATTGGGTCGAGTCCCGAGAATGGTTCATCCAAAATCACTATTTCAGGATCTGATATAAGAGTTGCTATTAACTGTACTTTTTGTTGATTTCCCTTTGAAAGTTGATAAACTCTTTTTTGCTCAATGTCTTTTAATTCAAGTTTTTCTAATAAATATTCCAATCGATTTACCAAAAAGCTCGTGGACCTTGCTTTTAATTTCCCATAGTAAATTAATAAATCAAATACTCGGCTCTTCATATAAAGTCCACGTTCTTCAGGTAAGTAACCGGTAACTTTTTTTAAATCGTAATTTTGACCATTGTAGCTAATTATACCGCTATCTGGTTTAAGTATGTCAAGGATACATCTAATAATGGTCGTTTTACCTGCGCCATTTGGTCCTAGTAAACCGAAGATTTCACCTTTATCGATGGAAAAAGATACATTGTTAACAGCTATGAGTGAGTTAAAGGACTTAGTAAGATTTTTTACTTCTAACATACTTCACAAATATATAGAATGAAATTTTAAACAACACTTTACTTAAAAACGTTGATGAAAATTTTTTGACTGAAAAAGGCAATTACATTTAAATAAATTGAAAAAAAAGGACTCATAAACATTATGACAACAAAACCGAATCACTTGATCAATCAAAGAAGTTTATATTTGCTTCAGCATGCTTACAATCCTGTTGATTGGTATCCCTGGAGTGAAGAAGCATTTCAAAAAGCACAAAAGGAAGATAAACCAGTGTTTTTAAGTATTGGATACAGTTCATGTCATTGGTGTCATGTTATGGAAAAGGAATCTTTTGAAGATAAAGATATTGCAAAATTCTTAAATGAACACTTTGTATCAATCAAAGTAGATAGGGAAGAGCATATCGATATAGATAATTTTTATATGACTTTTGTTCAAGCTACGAGCGGGAGTGGGGGCTGGCCACTTAATGTTTTTCTTTTACCTGATAAAACTCCATTTTTTGGTGGAACTTATTTCCCTCCAGAGCCGAAGTATGGCAAACCGTCGTTTAAACAGGTTTTATTGACAATTGTTGATCTATACAGAACCAAAAGAGATGAAATCCT
>CAKZPH010000199.1 GCA_937138605.1 uncultured Ignavibacteriales bacterium | reverse complement strand
GGTTTTAGCAACAATTTTAACGTTAATGGAATCAAACGTAACTCTAGAAATAAACTCAGAAATGTCTGCACTTAACGCATTTTTAAAGGTTTGTCCTTTAACTCCCATATTAAGAGGTTTAAATCTACCCCTCATTCGATAAAACTTTATATCTCTTATATCAGCATCAGCCCGAATTGAATCTCCCCAACTTCCATTTTGAACGGCAATTGTACCTTTTATCCAAAAACCTGGCTGAGTTGTGCCTTGCGGCTGGTTAGAGGGTTGTTTATAAATGAATCCACTGATATCTTTTTCGTAAATAACGGTTTGAAGTGGCGGAATAGTACCCCCTAATTTTATAGTATCTACTGTATTTCCAATTCTTCTTGTAAATCCAGGTAAGGTAATTTCCATTAAAGCATTTTTGTTTGTGTAATTTGTATAAGCGATACGGAAAACTCCAGAAGCCAGTTCAGCTTCTTCAATTCCTACTGAATCTCTGCGAATAATCATCTGAGCATTAATCGTATCACTAAAAAAAACGTAAAATACCGTATCATACGCCATTTCAAAAAAACCAGCTTTGAAAACATCAAGAATTGTATCTTTAGCAATTTCATCTGTAGAAAATCTTAATAAATACTTTCCAGAGTCAACGCTAATTTGGGCTTGTCTTTTTATAATATCCTCAATTCGATAAGTTTTATCAGAGAGGCTAAATTCAATCGTACTCTCAAGAGTAGGATCGAATAAATCTTTTCCCTTCTCGGTGCAAGAAATAAAACCTAACAAGAAAAATAATAATAACGATTTAATCCATTTGAAATTATCAGTTAAAATCGCCATTTAGAATCCACATATAAATTAATTTTTTTTGATGTATTTGGACTCACTAATGCATCAAAGTTAGAAGTTGCAAAATTGAATTCAATAGGGCCCAGACTCATTCCTAAACCAAAACCCCACATAAATCCTAACTTTCCTCCCACAGAAAATCCTGTACGAATATTAGGGATTCTCTTAGCGGGGTCCCAATCTATGCCCAAAGAAACTCTCGGCTTGGTCGAATTACCAATTTCACTATTCAATCCTTGATTATAATCTAATGAAATAAGCATTTTACCAGGGAATCTCGATATAAAAGGAGCTTGATCTAATTGATAAGATAAACCAAGGCGAAGAGTTGTAGGTAAACCAGAGCTGAAAGATGTGTTTAAGTTGCTTTGAACATTTTTAAATTTATCCACCAATGAATCTAATTGCTCCTCTGAAGAGTAACCTTCAAATGTAAAATTACCATTACCTTTAATTATCGCTTGATTACGATCCCATGTAATTGAGCCGATATCAGTAACAGCAAGTGAAACTCTCAATTGATCATTAATAAACGAAGTCACACCAATATCGAAGCCCAAACCTGTACCAGCTGGTTCTGGAAAGAGTGTAAATGAAAAGTCCTTTACTGAGATGATACTATCCTTACCATAATTTTTTGCAATATCTGGTGTTAAAGCATGTTGAATTTCAAAATCCCAAGCTCCACGAATTACATTATCACTATCATATCTAAAAAATGAATTGTTTTTAGATGTACTAAGGTAGTAATACCCACGAACGAACTTTAATGCAATACCTCCATAAATATTTTTAACAAACGCATAATCAAAATCTAAAATTTTTCTTCCATAGCTGAAAGATATTTCTCTTAAGAAAGTAACTTTAGCATCAAGATCGCTTAAAGAATAAAGTTTCATTGGGTATAAGCCGGAAAAGATTAAATCTGTAAAAATTTTTGATAATCTCAAACTAGCTCCAAATCTATCAGTAAATGCAAATCCGAATCCACCAACTTTTTCATTTACATTAATAGCAAAAGATAAATAATTAAGCTGAAAATTTAATATGAAATCATATTCACCTAACAATTCATTGAGTTCATCTTTATCAGATTGTGTAAGATAACGACCAACTCTATTGCCCTGAGCATCAGTAACACCTCCGAAAAAGTAATTATACTTTTCAACACTTAAAGGTGTTGTTGTAGCAAAGTTAATAGGTGGTAATGGAAAAATGGTTCTTAGTGAAAATGATGTTCTGTCATTGAGAGCCAGGTTAGCCGGATTAACTCCAATAGCATCTGTACCTAAAGAATTTGAAGTATAGGTGAATGCAAGCGACGCATTCTTTGATGTGGAAAATCCGTATGAACCGAAAGTTTGTGCTAACAAACTTCCCGATATTATTAAAAAAAATAATGATATTTTTTTCATATTTAAACTCTTTCTATTTGTTCTCTTCTATCTTATAATTGATTCTTCCGGATAATTTGAACTTCATTCGATTTTCTGCACTTAATACGACAGTTTGATTATTTGTTGAAGATAATTTAAATCGAACCACAGCATATTGAGCATTTTTGAATTTTTCAAAGTCAGACTTATTAAGATTAAATCGTATAACAGAGTTTGAAGAGGTAGTAACAACCCCTTGAGAATTAACATTTGCACCACTTATATTAATCAAAGTATCCCCTGGAAGATTTTGCGTTGTTTGCCTTGTAAAATAAAATAATTTGTTTTTGTTTCGGTCAAGAAAATAACCAACAAATTGTACAGTAAGAGGAACACCATTCTCAATTTCAGTTTTAATTTCTGCTTCATTCCCTTTTGTGATTCTATCACGAGTGGAATCCTCAATATCTAGTTCAAGCGTATCAGTGACGTACGCATTTTGAATCCTCATTTTTGAGTAGGCCTCTATTTTAATCGAAAAGGAAATTCTATCCGTAGTTACCATCGCTCCGATTTTATATCCTGGATTAAAAATAAGAGTGCTTATAAGTTCAAGAGAGTCAGGAGTTGCCTTTATGAATTCGTTAATGTTAGTGTTCTGATTCGAAAATTTAATTGAGGTTGTGGAATTAGGTAAAATCGTAGTATCTAGTGAATTCTTTCCATTAATCAAAAGATAAATTGGTGGATTACCATTTCGATAACGACCAACCAATTGTAAATTTTTTAATCCAATATCATATCCTTTTATTGAGTTTTGAGTTCTTAGTGTTACAACTACACTATCAAATAATACAGCGTTGAAAAATTCTTTTAATTTACCACTTAAGTCATTTTCAACTACCTGTCTTTTTGTTCCAAGACTGAATGGCTTTATTTGACCTGCTAAACTCGTATACTTTAAATCTTTAACCTTGATAAATAATTGTAAATTTTGTCCAATTCCTATGAATGATGATGAAATCGAAACTTTAGCCCAGAATCCAAAACCATACTGTCCAGGTGGTTGATTTGGTGGTTGTCTGTAGGTATAGTTATTCATAGAAATATTAAAGGATTTAGTTTGATTTCCGGGTACAGTTTCAGCTATTTTAAAGGTATCAATACTTCCCCCTGACCTACGAGTTATTCCTGGAAACACTATAGTAATGTTTACTGTGAAAATGTTATTGTTTGTAATTCTATATTCAACTATCCCACTCTGAATTGTTGAACTATCAATTTTTAATGAATCTTCAGCAATTACCATATCAAAGCCAAAGGATGGACCAATAACCGGTAACGTTGTGTCACCTTCCATGTCAAGGGTGTTGTCAAATAGAAAGTCCAACGTAGTATCTTTTTCGATTTCATCGGAGGTGAATTTCAAAATTTTATTTGGATGAGTGTTGTCAATCTGAATTTGGTCCTGCTTTTTAACTACATCTTCAATGGTATAGTTTTTTATTGCCATGGGAAAATTAAGCTCAATATCCCAGCTTGGCATAACGGGTTCTTTTAGCTCACTGATACAAGAAATAA
>CAKZPH010000198.1 GCA_937138605.1 uncultured Ignavibacteriales bacterium | reverse complement strand
TTTAAGTAGATTCAAACCTTTTTTAGTAATATAAACATCCACTTTTCTTCTATCATTCTCACAAACTCTACGCTCAACTAATTTTTTTTTACAAAGTCTATCTACTAATCTAGAGGCATCAGACATTTTGTCTAACATTCTTTCTCTGAGTAAAGTAACTGTTGAAGAAGAAGGATATTGCCCTCGTAAAATTCTCAGAATATTAAACTGTTGAGGTGTGATGTCAAATTTTTTTAGCAGGTTATTAATTTTAGCCATAAGCCAGCTGTGACTAAAAATTAGATTCACAGCTAACTTATGGTATTCATTTCTAAAAGAGGATTGCTTAATTTCTTTTTCTAATCTCATTAAAGTGAATTTTGCTTAACTAACTGAACATTAATTTTTAGTTTAACTATCCTATCGACAACGGCACCACCCAGCTCAGTTAATGCATTCCACTTTAGATTATAATCAAAACGATTTAACTGTCCAGTTACAGTAAAACCTGCTTTTGTGTTTCCCCATGGATCTTTAGTACTCCCATTATAAATAACATCAAGTGTAATTGGTTTTGTTATTTCTCTAATTGTTAAGTCACCAGTTAATTTATATTTGTTTTTGCCAACTTTTTTAAATGACTTACTTCTAAAGGTCATTTTCGGATAATTTTCGCTATTAAAGAAATCGTTAGAACGGAGATGTTCATCACGCCTTTCATTATCTGTGAATATACTTGCGGTTTCAGCAATGAATTCAATCTGGGCATTTTCAAAATCTTCCCTATTTGTAACAACTTTACCATCGTAATCCTTGAAAAAGCCCTCAACTTCCGTTATCATTAAATGCTTAACAGAAAATCCAATTTTGGAATGTGACTTATCAAAAAGCCACGTGCTTTCGGTTTTACTCTGAGCTAAAAGAAGATTAGTTAAAATGAACAAAGTAAGATATTTGAAGTACTTCATTGTGTTACCCTTTATTTTGTTTTTGATTAAATTAAATTATAATGCAAATGTATGTTGCAACATTAATTGTCAAAACACCAAAATTTGCCCCTAACCTAATAGAACTATTTTATGGACTTATAATTTATCTTTTACGTTACTATAAAACTTTATTTCGATTTTCTTTTGACTGGCATCTGTAAGAACATAAAATGAGCCACGAATCAAACCTGATGTATTTGAAAGAAAAGTACCTTGCAATGTCAAAAATTCGCCGGGTTTAAGTTCATCTTTATCGTAACTTATTTTGATATTAGGATTAGAATTTTCTATTCCGAGTATTTTAACTTTCTTATTCGTACGATTAATAATTTGTACAATACCTTGCTTTTCCACACCTACAATCGCATTATCAAAAACCATATAAAATGGTACAATTTCAAACTCTACTTCGACTGTGGCTTGAATTTTTAAAGTATTAGATGGTACTGGATTGTTTTTAAGATAAACCGTTACAGACTTTTCAACAAAACCAGAAAAACCCTCAGAATTAAACTCGGCAGTTATTTTAGCTACCTGACCTGGTTTTAATACTTTATTTGAAATTAAAGCGGCAGTACAGCCACATGAACTTTCGATTCTATCAATCTCAATCGTTTTCTTCGAGACGTTCTTCAGTTGAAATATATGACTTACCTTCGTTCCACGTAAGACTTTACCAAAATTATGAACTTCACTTCCAATAACCTTCAAAACAGGTTTTTCTGATAAAGTAAAACTAATCAAAGTGAGTAAAACCAAAAGTCTGATCATAATTTGACTCCAATTTTACATAAATATAACTATCTTAGTAAAAATAAACCTTTGATAATGAAAGAACATTCGGTAAAAAGTTACAAATTAAAATATATTAAGTTTGGAACTTGTAGTTGGAAATACGATTCATGGAAAGGTTTAATTTATCCAAGCAATAAAAAAAAATTCAATTATTTATCAGAGTATTCCAGGCATTTCAATACTGTAGAGATTGATCAGTGGTTTTGGTCACTCTTTCCAAATACTTATAAATTACCTTCCGAAAAAGACGTAATTGAATACACTAACTCAGTTCCAGAAAACTTTAAATTCACAATAAAAGCACCTAACACTTTAACTTTAACTCATCATTATAAAAATGATAAAAATTCATCCTTAATTAAAAATATTTACTTTCTTTCTGTTGATACTTATACCGAATTCATTCAAACGTTAAAACCTTTGTGGAGTAAAGTTGGATTAATTATGTTTCAATTTTCATATTTGAACAAACAAATGATGTCTGATCAAATCGAGTTTTTATCTATACTAAAACACTTTTTAGACAAAATCGAGAAGCCTGTACCCATCGCTATAGAAATTAGAAATCCTAATTACTTAAATGAGAACTATTTTAGTTTTCTTATTCAACAAAAAATTTATCATGTTTTTCTTCAAGGTTATTATATGCCAAATGTTTTTACAATTTATCGGAAATATAAAGAATATATTCAAGGTAAAGTTGTGATAAGACTTCATGGACCTAATCGTAATGAAATAGAAATTGAAAGTGGTAATAGATGGGACAAAATTATTGCACCAAAAGATCAGGAATTATATGAACTCGTCAACATGCTTCAAGATCTTGAAAGTAGAAAAATTGAGACTTACGTAAACGTAAATAATCACTATGAAGGCTCAGCACCATTAACCATAAAACGAATCCAATCGTTACTTAACACGTAAAATTAAACTACGGAGGTTGTTATGTTGTTTTTATTTACATTTTTACTCTGTGTTATTTCAATTATAATTTTCTTCAATACAAGAAAACTTTTTAGAAATCCTTTTAAGGATATTTCTCTAGGTGGAATTATTATATTTGGGCTCATCTCATTAAGTCAACTTTTTACTGTAATACCTGCAGGACAAGTCGGAGTGGTGGATTTCTTTGGTGTTGTATCTGATAATACATTAAAATCAGGGATAAATTTAGTAAATCCAATGGCTAGAGTTATTAAGTTTTCTGTTAAGACTCAAGAGATAAAAGAAGAGATGGATGTGCCATCAAAAGAAGGTTTAACTGTAGGTTTGGAGATCAGTGTTTTGTTTCATCTCAATCCTGAAAAAGCGTCACATGTATACAAGACTATTGGTGAGAATTACACTCAAATAATTTTAATTCCGATGTTTCGTTCTGTTTGCCGCGGTGTTACAGCAAGTTACGAGGCAAAGGCTCTTTATACCTCAGAAAGGGAACAACTTGCACAAATAATTCGTGATGAGCTAATGAAAGCCGTAAATATGCGGGGCATAGGTATAGAGGCTACACCTTTACGAAAAGTTATATTACCTGAAGGACTTTCGAAAGCAATTGAGGCTAAACTTCAAGCTGAACAAGAAAGTCAAAGAATGCAGTTTATCCTTCAAAAGGAAGAACAAGAAGCACAAAGAAAAAGAATCGAAGCAAAAGGCATTGCCGACTTTCAAGATATAGTTACCCGCGGTATAAGTGAACCACTCTTAAGATGGAAAGGTATTGAGGCAACAGAAAAACTAGCAAATTCTGCCAATTCAAAAATTGTTATAATTGGGGCTGGAAAAGACGGATTACCAATTATCTTAGATACAAAATAATTTTGAAATATTATGAAAACTTTATTTATTGAGCATCACGGAAAATTTCTTTCAATACTGGCAGTCGTTGCATTTGTTATTACTCTAATTCAATATGGATTTTATGTAGGGAATGAAGTTATACAAATTTTGCAAAAGTTTATCGTGGCAATTTTCATCTTATTCATTTTGTATCAATTTGGTAGAATTAAATATGCTGAAAATAGAGTTGAATACATAAAGTCTCGGTGGATCGATTTATTGCTACTGATTTTGATTTTAATACACACATTTCTATTTATATTTTTCCCTACAATTTACTCTGGTTTTGCCGGAGTATTTCAAATTCTTGATTTGAATTTTTTTTACATTGTTGTAATTCAAATTTATATCTTAATTAGCCTGATTATAAAAGCATCACGAGAAATTCACATAATTGCAGAATACCGAATTCAACCAGCTAAAGTCTTTCTATTAAGCTTCCTATTTATGATTCTTGTAGGAACGGGATTTCTAATGTTACCAAAATCTTCTTTCCATCGCATATCTTTTCTTGATGCACTTTTTACATCAACAAGTGCTGTCTGTGTAACTGGTTTGATCGTGGTTGATACTGCAACTCACTTTACAAGGTTAGGTCAACTAATTATACTTGGATTAATACAAATTGGTGGACTTGGTGTAATGACCATAACTACGTTCATTGCTATTTTCTTTGCTGGTGGTTTAGGCATAAAAGAGAGAGTCTTAATAAGTGATTTTATAGAAGAAGAAAAATTAGGAAAAATAAAATCAACACTAACTCAAATAATTTTATTTACTTTAATAATTGAGACTATTGGGGCGATTTTATTTTATCATGGACTAAAAAATGTCAACATGCCATTCGGTGAAAAAGTATTTCATTCGGTTTTTCATTCAATATCTGCATTTTGTAATGCCGGTTTTTCAACTTTTTCAAATAACTTAATGGAAGATTATCTACGAAATAATTTTATTACAGTTTCAACCGTCGGTACATTAATTATTCTTGGCGGACTTGGTTTTGGAACTTTATCAAATTTATTTCAACTTTCCAGGATAGTATTCAAAAAAAGAATACAGAGAGTCCCAATTCTCTCAACTCAATCTAAAATAGTCTTAATTACAACATTTATACTAATAATTTTAGGTGCGATTTTAACCTATGCATTCGAACGAAACAATACATTAAAAAATCTTTCTGTAGAAGAAATAATTCTCACATCCATTTTTCAATCAATCACAACAAGAACCGCAGGTTTTAACACACTTCCAATTAGTGAAATAATGATTGCAACATCATTAGTGTATATTTTTCTAATGTTTATTGGTGCGTCACCAGGTGGTACTGGTGGCGGTATCAAAACCACCACGGCCTTTATTAGTGGTCTTGCGATAATTGAATTCCTCAAAGGAAGAAATAAGTTAGAAATATTTAAACGGAAAATTCCAATTGAAATTATTCATAGAGTATATGTTAAAATCGCTTTCTCGTTCTTATTACTTTTCCTTGCACTTTTAATTTTGACCATCACAGAAAATTTTCCTTTTATTGATCTTTTATTTGAAGTAATTTCTGCTTTTGGTACTGTAGGACTATCTCGAGGAATTACATTTGAATTAAGTGACTTTGGAAAAATTGTCATTGCTACTATTATGTATATTGGCAGAGTTGGACCTATAACTTTATTGACATCATTCACAAAAGAAACGGTTCAGCCTAAATACGAATATCCAACTGAATATGTATCAACAGTATAAAGGAGTCT
>CAKZPH010000197.1 GCA_937138605.1 uncultured Ignavibacteriales bacterium | reverse complement strand
ACAGCAAAACTTGTTCAGGAATATACAAAATCAGATAAGGTTGAATTGACATTAGATATTTATGAGATCAATGATCAAACGCTCAGAAAACTTGAAGAAAGTAATGCTTCAGACACCGAAAAGGTTTTTAACCTTTTAAAGAGTTTACAGAAACTAGTTGAACAAGAAGCTCAGAAAAATCCCTTTCTCATATCTATAGGAGAAAAAGCAGAAATAATTTCTCAGTTATATAAAGAACGGCAAAAAACAACCCAAGAAACCCTTGAAGAGTTAAAAAGACTCGTCCAAGAGATAAGCAACGCCAGGGAGGAACAGAGGAAGAGCGGCATATCGCAAGAAGAGTTTTCTATTTATTGGATATTAAAGGATGAAAATTTAGAAGACCCACAACAGTTAGCAAAAAGAATAACAGAAGTTTTAGAAAATTATCCATATTGGAAATTAAGCGAAGAACAACAAAGAGAAGCTAAAAGAAATATTGTTGGAATTTTGCTTAAGTATGATAAAGAAAATGCAGTAAACTTTACAAATAAAATATTAAATATTTTAAGAAGAAGGGAACAATGACAGTAGAAGATATAAAAAAAGAAGTTTTAAACTGGGCAAAGAAAATAGGAGTAAGTCCAAAAGAAATTCATTTCCGTCAAATGAAACGAAAATGGGCAAGCTGCTCTTCCCGTGGTCGGCTCACCTTTGACATCTCTTTATTAAATGAATCAGCCGAAAAACGCACAGAAATTATTGTCCACGAGCTTTTACATCTAAAGTATCCAAATCATGGAAAGATGTTTAAGTTGATGTTGAGAAATTATATCAATAAAGGTTTGTAAGACTAAAGTGAAAGTTTTTATAAGATTTCTTTACTGGATTTCTTAATTTGTTGATCTAATCAATTGAAGTAGGTTTATAATTGATGGATATGTTGTGAATTTACATTGGAGATTAGAAGAGTCTAATGATTTTGGAGGATACTTGAGTTTAATTCTGATGCAAGGATTTTTTAAGTTGAGTTGAAAATTTTCTACAATGTTTCTTCTAGGTCATGCTGAGTATGTTTTAGAATCTCCGACGATAGATATTATTCTTACATGTTAAAAGCAAGCTTCCGAAATTATTTATTAACACGTTTTAATTTATACAAATACGCAAATCAATTTTTTATCAGCAGACATCTAATTAGTGGGGTTGCAAAATCTTCATTATCTTAATTCATAGTGAGGGTGCCTTGTGATCTGAGAAGACGATCCATTATTTTATGGAAACTCCAGGATGTGAGTAGCGTATCCTTACAGTAATTTAGCTTATTGTTTGTTTAAAACTCAAACAAGACATCAGACTAAGCAAGTTTAGTAATATTTTGTATTTTTTAATTCAAAATAAATTCTATTAACCATGCTTTTTGCAATTCAGATTATTGTCTTTGGCCTTGACATCCTTCGAGTTAGTTGATTGAATTTTGATATGAAAGTTATTTTTTTGACGTCTATCCAGGAACTTTCAATTAATATTTTTCTTAAGGTTTAATTCCTTAATGTTGTTAAGATGTTTTAATTTTTCTATCTCTACTGGATTAATCACTGGGAGCTAATCCACAAATAAGAGGCAAGTTTATCGATATCGTTAAATCCTTATAATATCCACAATTCAGTTAATAATATCATAACCTATAGAGTACCAATATCCAGGATTGATAAAAAAGTATTTTACGAGATCCAATTATGGCTCTTCCCTTGATAGCATTTTTATTTGACAGGTAACTAAGTAAAGCTCATTCCTTAATAGCCCTAAGTCATTAAGTAATGTTCTTAATGATATATTTTCACTTTCTTTTGAAAATTTAATCTTCATAAGGTATATAAATCTTCATATCAGTAATGTCTATCTACATCACTTTGTATTTCATTGTCATAACCACTATGTAAACTTTTAGTGTAATTTTTACTTCTTTTATGTTTTTTAATTAATTGTTCTCTCATTCTAACTAAAGCTCTATCCTGTTTAGCCTCTGATAGAGCATAAATTCCCTCTAATTGACGACTCCTTAAACAATCGCTTATATTTCTTGCGTTAATTCGATCTGATTTGTTGCCGTATTCTTTTTTTTTCTTGTAATAGCCAGAAATTTACAACGATGCATACAATTTTTTTGATAACAAATTTAGAAACACTGTAATCCTGCTTTTAGTAAGAATGATAATTTGCATTAAGAAAGTGTTTTCTGAAAAACTCGATAAAACTTCAACATCAGGTATTTAAGTAGAGAATTTGTGCTCTTGGTGTTCTGTTAGAATGTATATTTTCCTGTTTGTTTTACTTAGATTCATTCGAACTCATTTAAATTGATTTGAACAGTCTAAGTTTAATTTGTTTTGGTATTTTTCCCTCGTAGCTGGTTTAACATTTTTTATGAATATAAAACTAATTCAAACAACGGCGAGGTTTGTTTCTTTAAACATAAGGCCTTAACTGGTTCAGCGTCTTTTTAGGGGATCCCGAAACAAGTTCGGGATGACAATGAGGGGTTCGGGATGACAATGAGGCACTGGATGGCAATAAAGG
>CAKZPH010000196.1 GCA_937138605.1 uncultured Ignavibacteriales bacterium | reverse complement strand
TTATTTATTATGAAGCTTGTTGAGTTACGAAATTTTTAATCCACTCCGTAGTGACTGATTTAGGTCTGATTATAGGTGCACCAATTGCACGCGCAATTACAGTTTGAGCCGAAACACCTAAAGTTCTCGAAACAGCAAATAACACAGTATAGAAATCAAATTCTTTTAATCCATAATACCACAGTAATGCGCCTGAACCAGCATCGACGTTTGGCCATGGATCTTTTGCCTTGCCCTGTTCCATTAGAACTTGCGGCACCACGTTAAAGATTTTTTCTACTATTTGGAATATTTGATCTTTAGCACAATAAGTTTGACCAAACTTCAAAAATGCATCAAAACGTGGATCAGTAATTCTTAAAACAGCATGTCCATATCCTGGAATCACTTTTCCACTGTTTAACCAGTCCCAAGCAAACTTTCTAAGATCTTCGTCACTGGGTATACCTTTAAAGTGTTTCTTTAAATCAAGAACAAATTTTAGACATTCTTGATTTGCGAGTCCATGGAGTGGTCCTGCCAGACCATTCATACCAGCAGAAACAGCGTAATATAAATCTGAAAGTGCAGATGCTACTGTTTGAACAGTTGAGGCGCTAACATTTCCGCTTTCATGGTCTGAGTGAAGTACTAAATACATTCGCATCAACTTTGTAAACTCACTATTTGGATCTTTGATACCTAACATTTTAGCAAAGTCTGCACCCATATCAAGTTTTGGATCGGAGGGAATTCTTTTACCTTTGTTATATTTCATCCTATAAATTCCAGCAGCAATGATTGGCAATCTTGCTATTAAATTCATAGCATCTTCAAGAGTATAAATCCAGTAATCTTCTTTTTTAATTCCTTTATCATACATCTTTTTGAAAACAGATTCTCTTTGCATTACCAATATAGCAGTGTTAAGCATTGCCATTGGATGTGAATCTTTTGGCATTGCTTTAAGGACATTCCAAACATATTCTGGAACTTTTCTTCTCTTTTTCAAATCTGCCATTAATAATTTTAATGATTCTTCATCAGGTAATTCCCCTGTTAACAGAAGATAAAAAACTTCCTCTGGTAATTTGTCAGCTAACTCAATGATTGGTATTCCTCTAATTAATAAGCCTCTTTCAGGTGGTACTGATGAAGTATCGCAAACTAACGCTCTTACACCTCTTAATCCACCGAAAATTTGTGCCACTGTAATTTCACCAACAACTTTGTTACCATGATCTTTCATAATGTTTTTCAATTCCTCGCGCAGTGCGGGTATCTGTTCAGCAAGTTTCTCTTTAATAGTGGGCATTAGTTCCTCCCTTAGTTTGGTTATTTGTTGAAGAGTTTAATATTTTAAATAAGATATAGTATAACATTCTAATTCTAACTTAAAGATTATGGAATTTTTATTCAATAAAAAATCGGTGAATTATGAGATCTAGAACATTTTTGTTGAACCTTCAATTATCATTAATTATGTCGTTTTTACTTGTCCCCTTAGTAGTTAATGCTCAAACATTGAATGAATCTGAACTGAAGTCTGCATCTAAAAAAGAAATTTATTCAATTATCGATAAACTTAATTTCTCATTTGGTTTAGCTTTTATGGATTTTAGAGATTATGATACTTTATTTTACAATGAAAATGAATCTTTTCCTACAGCTAGTGCTATAAAGATTGAAATTTTGCTACATCTTTTAAAGGAGTACGAAAGTAAAAATATAAATATTTATGATAAGACATTAGTGAACAAAAGAGTTGGTGGAAGTGGATTACTCCAATATTTTGATCAGAATGATTTGAAATTAAGTTATTTCAATCTTGCAATATTAATGATTCAACAAAGTGATAATACAGCAACAAATATATTAATCGAGCATCTACAAATGGATAAGATCAATCAAACAATTAAAAACCTTAATTTAAATAAAACGAAGCTACAACGGATAATGATGGATTTTGAGGCAAGAAAAGCAGGTAAAGAAAATATTTCTACACCTTTAGATAAATTAAATCTATTGAAAATTATTTATGATGGAGAGATTCTACCAGACTCAATAAGAAAATTAGCAGTTGAAATTTTATCTATCCCAAAAGAAACTCCACTTTTGAGCGATATAAACGATGAAAAGATCAAATTAGCTAGCAAAGGCGGTGAATTAAGTGATGTGAGATGCGAGATGGGCATTTTTTATCATCCAGATTTTAATTACGGATTAGTAATAATGACAAAAAATCTTACGAGCTCAAAAGATGGTGATGAAATCATGAAAAAAATTAGCGGTTTAGTATATAATTACGTATCAAAAAAATATTCAAACTAATTGAGATAAACTTTCAAGAATTAATTTTGCACATTTCATTCCGCTTGTGACTGCACTCTCTATTGTCGATGGTAAGTTTGTATTTGTAAAATCCCCAGCAATAAATAAGTTTTTGATTTCGGTTTTATTATCCGGTCTGGAAAAGATTGAGCCTGAATTGGATTTGAAAGTAGCTCTTCTTTCCCTCAAAATCTTATAATCGAGAATATTACTTCTTTCTAAAAGTATATCATATCTACTCAACTCAGAAATTACAAGATCTAATAGTTTTTCATTCTTTAGCTCGACTAAATCTTTAGCAACACTTTTTACAACTGTTATATGTCTTTGATTGAAAAATACCCAATGAAATTCGGAGCCCCACAAAGCTATAAATTTTCTAATAGGTCTATAATCCTTAAACCAAATGTGGACATTTAATATCGAATTGGTTTCTAGATTCTTAATGAGTTTAACAAACTGATAATTTTCACTAAAAATTTTCTCAAGACTCCAGAATGGAATTGCAAAAACAAAAATATCAGCGTTGATATGATCTCCATTAACATTTTTAATAGAAATTATTTTCCCATTTTGAATCTCAACTTTATTTATAACTGAATTCGTTCTTATGCAAACATTAAGAGCTTTCAGTAATTTTTCTATATTAAAGAAGAAATCATTGTAAAAGTCACTGTTATTAAATATTAACGATGAATTATTCTTATCTTCGAAAAACATTTTCTTAAGAATAGTAATGAAAATGCTCGCATCAGACTCTTCAAGTGACGTGTTCAATGTAGATTCAATGAATATCTTCCAAAAATTATTTATCAAATTTTCACTTTGGTTAAATTCTTTTAAAAAATCACTACATAATTTATATCTAAAGTTTTTTTCGTTTATGTCTTTTACTTTGAATAAAAATTTGAAGAGGTTAATGTTTTCAAAATAACTTGAATTATTAAATTTTATATTGTTTAAGAGATTTAACAATGTAGGCTTCAAATAAAATCTTTTAATTGAAGAATCATTAAAACAAAAGTCTACATATGGATTTTTCAGTGAGTGAAAATTATTCAAGGTACCGGTATCCCTAAAAAACTTAAGAGTGTTTGAATAACCTTTAATAATTAAATGCTGACCATTATCATACCAGTCTAAAGTTGATTCATTATAGAAAGATTTAGTTCTCCCGCCAATTACTTTTGAACTTTCGTGTAACTCAACAAATAGACCCTCTTTTGCTAGATAATACGCTGTAGTAACACCAGCAAAACCACCACCAATTACAACTATCTTGGTCATGAATTCAAAATTCCATATTTAATATGACAACCAAGGCTTATTAAGATCTTTTCAATTTTTTTAGCTTTTATTTGGTTTTTGTAAACATCATATTTGACATCAATGATTTTCTTTAGCATTCTTTGATAAATTATTTGCATGGCTCTTCCCATTGCAAGTACTTTACGATCTTCAGGATGAAAATTCTTATTAGCTTCTTCGTAATAGTATAAAGATCTTTTTGTTTGAAATTCCATAAGTTTTACAAAGTTATCGTTATATGTAAAGTTGGCTAAGTCATTTTTTGAATAATTGAATCTTTCCATTTCATCTTGTGGAAGATAAATTCTACCTCTGATAAAATCCTCCTTTACATCCCTTATTATGTTCGTTAATTGCATCGCTATGCCAAGATTACTTGCATAATCCTTTGAACGAATGTTTTTATATCCAAATAGTTCTATAGACATTAATCCAATTGTTGAAGCAACTTTAAAACAATACATTTCCAATTCAGAAAATGTCTTATATACTTTTTTTGTCAAATCCATTCTAACGCCACTAATTAAATCTAAAAATGGTTGAATGGACAATTTAAAATCTTTAATTATAAGACCCAGGTTGTTCATTAATTCATATTTCGATTTTCCTCTCAATCCCCTCTTAAATTCTTCTTCCCATTCATTTAATAACTTCATCTTCTCATCATCAGACAAATTTGATTTGTCAACTATATCATCAGTAATTCTACAGAATGCATAAGTTGTCAACATTCCTTTTCTTGTTTTTGGCGGTAATAAAAGAAATGAGTAGTAGAAACTACTTTTGTGATTTTGCACTAAAAAATCATCAAACTTATTAACCATTAAAACTCCTTATAAAAATTTTCAGCCAATCGAGTTTATTCAACACTGGACGCGTTTGAATGGTGTTGTAATTTAATGCTTTGATTTTATTTAGAATTTCCTCACCACCTAAGATGGACAATTTAATTTCGAATTTGAATAAGCCACTCAAATAATTAAGAATTTTCTTGCCTTCATCAAAAAGTCTTTCCGTAAAAATTACACATTCCGAAATCACATCACATAACAAAGAATCAATATTCAAGTTATTCATTTTGATTTGTTTAATTTCTATTCCATTTGCTCTTAGTAATTCAAGTGGAATGTAACATCTATTACGAGTTAGATCTATCTTTAAATCTTGCCAAAAATTAGTTAGCTGAAGAGCTGAACAAATCTTATCAGATAAATTGAGAATATTTTCTTCTCTAATTGAAAATAATTCTAAAATGATTCTTCCAATCGGATTGGCTGATTTTTTACAGTAGTCCAGGAGTTCATCCCAGTTATCATAATAAAATTTTTGATTATCCTGAATAAATGCCTCAATTAATTTGATAAAATTATCCAATGATAATTTATTTTTCTCTATAGTATCGAACACAGCAAGAAAATGAGGGTAACGTGGATCATCCTTTTTATCAAGGAAGTTGCAGAGGTATTCATTTAACATCTCAAGACGTGTTTCACAATTAAAATGACTTTCATCTGATATATCGTCAGCAATTCGTGCAAAAGCATAAACTGCAGCTATATGTTTTCTTTTCGGAATCAAAAGAGATGCTACAGGAAAGTTTTCGTAATGTTTACGAGCTAAACTTAAGCAATTTTGATAAGATTTTTCTAAAGAAGGATTCATTTTCTCTTACTAGTGCCGAAGAGGGGACTCGAACCCCTACGGGAATTAATCCCACATGACCCTGAATCATGCGCGTCTGCCAATTCCGCCACTTCGGCATCAATTTGTTTCAAAAATTATGTGCAATTTAATTTCATTAAATGTTCTAAACAATATCACTATGATTTTACTATAAAAAAAATGCCCACCAATTTTCGTGGTGGGCATACAAATTGGTAAAAGTTCCTAAGGAATTAAAAACTGAATTTTGTCCCCAATTGAATTTGCCTTGGTGCTAATGCTGAAGTTGGCCTACCAAATGTAGCCAAACTCATATTTCCAACATATCCTGAAAAATTGGTCCAATTGAAAACATTGAATACATCCAACATCAACTCCAAATTATATCCACGATATGTAAACACTTTAGATAATCTTAAGTTAATATTCCTGTAAGCAAACACATAATTGAACAAGAATTTCTGTTTAGGTTCACGTCCTGCATTTCTTCCAGCTTCAGGATAATCATTCGTGAGAACTCCATCGTTATTCGCATCAGTCCCCTTAAAGACTAAGTATGGACGTCCAGTTGCAAACGTACCCCAACCGCTCAAAAGGAATCCCCAAGGTAAATCCACAATAGCGTTTATGGAAATTCTATGCCTTTCATCCAGTGTAGACGGTGCACGTTTTAGAAAATTCAAAGATGTGTAGTTAACGTATCCATAATATATGGTATTATCAAATTCAGACTCAGTCCTGGATAATGTATAAGCGATGTTGAATCCATATGAACCCGGTCGATATGGTTTATCAATTGTTAAATAAAGAGCATCATACCATGAGTTACCTTCATCTGTCCAAACATTTATTCGACCATATTTGGCAGTTAATGTACTCCTATAATTTGCATTATAAGTGGTAATTTCATTATAGCCACGAACACCAACATAAATTAATCCAAGCGTAAACTGACCAAGTTGCTGTC
>CAKZPH010000195.1 GCA_937138605.1 uncultured Ignavibacteriales bacterium | reverse complement strand
AGAATAGGTGGTGAATACGATTACAATCCATTTGCATTCAGATTGGGATATGTTTATGACGGATCACCAATACCAACAAAATATATGGATCCATCTCTACCCGGAGCAAATCGTCACGAGTTTACTGTTGGTTTGGGTTATAAGTTAATGAAGAACTTGACTCTTGATGTTGCCTATCAATTCATTTCATTTACTCAAGAGGTAAATGATTCAGACTTTAACTTTAATGGGGAGTATAAGAATAGTTCTAATTTAGTTGGATTTAATTTAAGTTACGGATTTTAATTAATAGTTATTTTGCTACTAACTTCAAAGCCCGGTCTAAATGACCGGGCTTTTTTATTTTTGTTCAGTGAAAAATGGAAAATGTAAAGAGTAAGTCTTAATTAAGAAATTTTTGTTGAATAAGGTTTTTAGCATTAAATGTAATATTGCTACTAAAATTTTATCTATAAGCTGCTTTATTTATATCCTTTGTAGACTTAAAAGGCTTTTGTGGTTTTAGATGCTTCTCTAAAAATTTATATATCTTTAGCCTGATTTCTTTTGCAATCTTTGTATCCATTCGGTCAAATGAATGT
Source organism: uncultured Ignavibacteriales bacterium (assembly GCA_937138605.1). GTDB lineage: Bacteria > Bacteroidota > Ignavibacteria > Ch128b > Ch128b > CAKZPH01. Next base: position 5,665 of record CAKZPH010000195.1, on the reverse strand, counting down.
CCACCAGGTATATCCTCAAATATTTCATATTCAAAGTTTTTGCCTTGAGCTTTTAGGGCGTTAATTAAACTCTCTACTTCAATAACATTAACATCTTCATCATTTGTGTTTGTATGAATGAGTAAGGGGGTCTTTAATTTGTGAACGTTATAAACTGGTGAACGTCTTTTATATTCTTGAATATTTTCTTCAACAGTTTTTCCGATATGATAATCTGCTGAGAAATATTCTTGATAAGACTCTCCAAGATAACCAATTCTTAAAATTAGGTCGCTTACTGGTACTCCAGCGAAGCAGACTTTGTAATTTTCGGGATATTCAAAAACAGTCATTAACGCGATTAAACCACCATGGCTCCAGCCGATAATACCAACTCTATTTTCGTCGACAAAATCATAATTTTCAATTATATGTTTTCGTGTTGACTCACAATCTTCAATTTCAAGTCCACCATAGTCGATTGCTTCATAAAAAGACTTACCGTAACCTGTGCTTCCGCGATATTCTGGTGCAGCAACTATATAACCTTGTGCTAACAATTCTTTAACGATGTGAGTATGATAAGTTTTAAAATTCGCGTGGACTCCGCCATGTGGTAGAATTATTAAAGGATACTTTTTTGAGTAGTCTATATCTTTGGGGATGAAAATATATGACCAGAACTTAAGCGGATTTCCCGCACCAAGTTCGGTTGGGTTTTTTTCTTTCCATTTTGGTGGACCAGTAATGTAAATCTTATCAACAAAAGCGTAGTTATTTAATCTTTCAAACCAAAGAACATCATCAATTCTTTTTTCTAACATATCTAATCTATGTTCAAGATATTCGTTGAGTTTTTTTAACATTTTTACTTGTTCTTCTACAGATTTATTCTGTGCATTAATTGAGTATAAATTGAACATAAAAATCAAAGTAAAAAGAATTTTAACTTTCATTTTTATCTCCTTTACCAATTATTGTAATGAATTCTATCATTGCGAAATCTGTCTTCGGGCTGCTTGTTTTCAGCAGGATAACCAACGGCAATCATTGAGATTGGATATACATTTTGGGGAATTTTCAGGATTTCTCGTAAAGCATTTATCCTTTGTTCTCTTGGATAAATTCCCAGCCATACAGCTCCAAGTCCGAAGTTGTGGGCTGTCAAAAGCATATTTTGAGTTGCTGCCGAACAGTCTTGCACAATGTAGTCAATTGTTTCTTCTATGTAAATGTTACCACAAATGACTATTCCCAGAGGTGCTTCTTTTAACATATATGCATATGGATGAATGTCTGAAATTTTGTCCAACAAAATCCTTTCAGTAATTATAATGAAATGCCAGGGTTGTTTATTTCTTGCGGAAGGTGCTTGCATTCCCGCCCTTAATAATTTTTGAATTAAATCATCAGAAACGGATTGGGAAGTGAATTTTCGAATACTTCGTCGAGTTATGATGGCTTCCCACAAATCCATAAAATTCTCCTTTTTACGCAAAATTAAGTAGAATAAATATGAAATGAATAAATGAGATTAACAGGAATTTGAGTTGCCATCTATATAGACGACATTTGAAAATAACTTCGGCTTCACCGGAGAACTACGAGAAAATTTCGAGGTGATTTTTTTCCAAAAATTCTTATGAACCTAACTCAATGTATAATAAGATTAATTCTTTCAGGATACAACTAAAAATGATTGTTGACAAATGTGACTAAAATTATCATATTTGAAATGTAATTTTATAATTAAATATGCAATTAACATTAGCTGGTGAGTATGCGATTCGGACAATGATTCATTTAGCGGAAAAGGAGGGTTTTGGGGTAGTTCATATCAATGAAATATCACAAGATCAAAACATCCCTGAAAAGTTTTTAAGAAAAATAATTCCACTACTTGTTTCGGCAGGACTTATAAAAAGCAGAAAGGGAAATGGTGGAGGTATTTGTCTTAATAGAGATTCTAATGAAATTACTCCACTTGAGATCATTCAAGCTGTTGAAGGTCCTATTGCATTAAATAAATGTCTAATCGATAAAGAATTCTGTTCTAATACTCGATGGTGTTCAGTTCATACTTTATGGTGCGATATTCTTGCTGAAATGAGATTAAGACTTTCCATTAAATCATTAAAAGATTTAGTAGAAGAGTCACAAAGAAGAAAAAAGGCAATACAAGTAAAAAATAAAATTGGAGGTTAAATGGATCCATTATTGCTTGCTCGACTTCAATTTGCGTTAACTGTTGGTTTTCACTTCTTATTTCCACCGTTAACAATAGGACTGGCCTGGATGCTGGTCATTATTGAAGCAATTGGTTGGAAAAAGAAAGACGAAGTTTATGCGAAAATCGGAAAATTTTTTGGTAAAGTATTAGGGCTGATTTTTGCTGTAGGTGTTGCAAGTGGTATTGTAATGGAATTTCAATTTGGGACAAACTGGAGCGAGTACTCTAAGTTTGTGGGCGATATATTTGGTGCACCACTTGCAGCTGAGGGTGTGTTTGCCTTTTTCTTAGAATCAACTTTCCTTGGATTATATATTCTTGGAAGAGAAAGGGTATCAAAAGGTGTGCATTGGTTTTCAATATTGATGGTAGCTATTGGCTCAACAATTTCCGCTTTTTGGATTCTTGTTGCAAACTCATGGCAACAAACTCCTGCGGGTTACATATTACAAAATAATAGAGCTGAGCTTGTCGATTTCTGGGCAGCCGTTTTTAATCCATCAACGTTACCAAGATTTTTCCACACACTTGGTGCGTCAATGATTAGCGGTGCATTTCTTATGATGGGTATATCCGCTTATTGGTTGATTAAGAAAATTAATTTTGAAATTGCAATACGTTCTATGAGATTTGCTGTTATTTTTGGGTTAATATTTTCAATCTTGGAGGTGTTTCCTTTTGGACATGAACATGCAAAACAAGTTGCAAGAACTCAACCAGAAAAGTTTGCAGCAATACAGGGACTATATACAACTCAGGAAGGTGCACCGTTAGCTATTTTTGCAATACCAGGCACAGAACCACCGAAACTACATTTTCCGATTGAGATCCCGGGGCTATTAAGCTGGTTAGCTTTTGGTGATATAAATGCAAAGATTAAAGGAATAAATGAATTCCCACAAGATGAAATCCCGCCTTTGTTTTTAACATTTGTTTCATATCATAATATGGTTCTTTTGGGCATTTATTTCATTTTTATTACAATTCTTAGTTTTTATCTCATGCGGAAGAACAAACTTTTTGAAAATCAGAAGATATTGAAAGTATTGATGTACTCAACTCCTTTGCCACTAATTGCAAGTCAATTAGGCTGGATTTCAGCAGAAGTAGGGCGTCAACCATGGATAGTTTATAAACTTATGAAAACAAAAGATGCTGTCTCAGTTACTGTTGGTACAGGTGAATTGATATTCTCTATTTTGATGTTTATTGTAATTTATATTCTTTTACTTTCCATATTCTTGAAACTTCTTTTTAATTGGGTTAAAAAAGGACCAGAAAAAATTAAAGTGGAGGTCGCACAATGATAGACTTAAATACAATCTGGTTTTTACTTATTGGAGTACTAATAATCGGATATGCAATTCTAGATGGGTTTGATTTGGGTGTGGGAGTTATTCAATTGTTTACAAAGGACGAAAACGAGCGCAGAATAAATATAAATGCTGTTGGTCCTGTTTGGGATGGAAATGAAGTTTGGTTGCTTACAGGAGGCGGAGCTCTATTTGCTGCTTTCCCGATTGTTTATGCAACAGTTTTCAGTGGATTCTATCTAGCTTTTATGTTACTTCTTTTATTTTTAATCTTTCGTGCTGTTTCATTTGAGTTTAGAAAATTTTCAGAAACTCCTGCTGAAAAGAAAAGATGGGATATGGCATTTGCTTTAGGAAGCACCGTTCCTGCTCTCCTTTACGGTGTTGCAATCGGTAATTTAATGAGAGGTCTACCAGTTAAATTCGTTGATGGTAAGATTGTCTCTGATATAACTTTCCTTGGTCTACTTAATCCTTTCGCGTTATTAATTGGTTTAACTGGTTTTGCGATGTTTGTAATGCATGGAGCAATTTATTTAACTATGAAAACGACAGATCAACATCAAGAAAGGATGATAAAGTGGGCTAACAATAGTTGGATAGTATTTGTATCATTGTATGTTATTTCCACCGTAGTAAGTCTCTTTGTTGCGAAATATCTCTTTGATGGAATTCTGAAAAATCCACTCTTCTGGATTTTATTCCTTTTACTACTTGGTTCGATGATTTACATTCCTGTTGGACTTAAAAGTAGAAAATTTGGATGGTCATTTTTCGCTTCTTCGGCAATGATAACATCAGTTATTGGACTTTTAGCAGTTAGCCTTTATCCCCGATTAGTTCCTTCAAGTATAAATTTAGATGAATTTAGTTTAACGGTTTATAATGCTTCGTCTACACAATATACATTGCAAACGATGTTAATAATTGCATTAATTGGAATGCCCATTGTAATTGGGTATACAATTTATATTTATCGAGTCTTTAAAGGGAAAGTAATTATAACACAGGATAGTTATTAAAACGTAAAATGATTTTGATCAGTAATTTCTCTAACAGGAATGATGATTAAATTTTTTATTATAATTCTAAATTTATGAATGAAACGAAACAAAAAAGGAAGGTAATATGAACGAAGCTAAATATGGAATTCCACTTTTGGGTGAAAAGTTTCCATCAATCGAAGTGCAAACAACTCACGGAATAAAAAAAATTCCTGATGATTATGCAGGTAAATGGATTGTTTTATTCAGTCACCCTGCTGATTTCACACCAGTTTGTACTACAGAATTTGTAGCTTTTGCTAATAGAAATAAAGAATTCGAAAAACTTAACACCGCATTAATAGGTCTTTCAACCGACCAAATTTTTTCTCATATCAAATGGGTTGAGTGGATAAAAGAAAAAATTGGGATTGAAATTCCATTTCCAATAATTGCTGATGATGTTGGTAATGTTTCAAAAACTTTAGGAATGATCCATCCGGGAAAAGGTACAAACACAGTACGAGCTGTATTCATAATTGATACGAATGGTATTATTAGACTGATGCTATATTATCCACAAGAAGTTGGTCGACAAGTTGATGAAGTATTAAGGGCGTTAAAAGCGTTGCAAGTGTCTGATGCTAATAAAGTAGCTATGCCTGAGAATTGGCCTAATAATGAATTAATTAAAGACAAGGTAATAATCCCTCCACCAAAAGACATTTTTGAAGCAGATAAGCGTAAAAGTTGGGAAGGCTATGATTGGTGGTTTACTTACAAGTCACTACAACAGTGAGTACTAGTAAAAGTTATAACAAAGCCTTCAGGGAGCACCTGAGGGCTTTGTTGCTTTAAATGATTTGCAATTCTTTGATTTTTTGTTCGATGGAAGAAATTAGATTTAAATACGAACTTTCGAAGGCTTTCACACCTTCTTGCTCCAGTTTTTCGAAAATTAAATCAAAGTTGATATCGTAATTTCTTAAATCTTCAATTGTTTTTTTCATATCATCTAATTCATTTTCAATTCTATTCTCAATAGAACTTTGTTCCAACATTATCTCTAGTGTTTGTATTGGGAGAGTGTTCACAGTGTATGGAGCAAAAAGTTCATCCACATAAAGTAATGGACTATAAATTGGATTTTTAGTACTGGT
>CAKZPH010000194.1 GCA_937138605.1 uncultured Ignavibacteriales bacterium | reverse complement strand
CTAAATCAGTAACCGTTCTGTTATAACCAATAAATACATCGCCAAAATTTAGTTCATTAGTTACTGTTAGAAATCCTTGAGATAAAGCAAATTCATTGATTAAAAATAATGTAAACAGAAGATGAGATTTAACGCGAAACAAGTTAGAAATATATTTCTTATTCATTTATAAAATTACTTTTTTCTCAAAAATACAAAAGAACAATTCAAATTTTAACAAATCATATAAGACAACAATTATCAACTTTCTAGATAGAAAATGGGTTTTAATTAATTATTCTTTCTATCTTTTGTAATATATCATTTATTGAATAAGCTTTTATCTCAAATCTAACATCGTATCATATCATCTTGCCATCGCTTGAGAAATAACACTATCACTATAAACTCAAAAACGAGTCTTCTCGTTAAAATCTAAAATCACCAAAATTTTACAGAATTAAAAAATCTTATACAACAATACTTAGAAACAGAAAAAAATCAATTAAATGCTACACTCTCAAAACATTTGTTTTCTAAGGTGACAAAATTTTAGGAATGAATTTTACTTAATAATCATAATCTTAATCATTTTTCTGAAACCGCCATAGTTCAATTCAAGGAAATATACGCCACTTGGTAAATTAAAACTACTGGTACTTAATTTTATCTCATAATTTTTTCCAGGTAGCTTAAATTCATCAAATATAGTTGCGACTTCTTTCCCTAAGATATTATAAAGTTTCATAGTTGCTCGCGTCTTCTCGGTTATTAATTTAGATGTATTGTCAGTTATATCCGGTAAATAAAATCTAATATGACTGAAGGATGAAAATGGATTAGGATAATTTTGATAAAGTATCAGGTCAACTGGTAATGATTTTGTTGAATCTCTGAAATCATCATCAAGCAAATTTATTTTTCCTTCACGACAATAATTCAAAGCTCTCTCTTTTAGATAACCACCATCAGTAAATTGAGTAGTCATACCTGGAATTCCAGCTCCAAACAAAAGAGAGATAATACCTGAACGAGCTATATCTTTTGCATAATCAAAAACATAGTCAAGACGATTATCTGCATATTGATTTGGTTTATTTGGTAAAGTTTCATTTCCTATTGGAATTTGCCAGAGAATCACTTTTTTCCCCGTTAGAACTGAAATATAATTTGTGAACATAAGAACTCTACTGAAGTTGGGAAAAGAAATATTTCGCTTATCCCACCATACACCATCAAAACCTGCATCTCGGTCAGACCAATCCATAAAAATTAAATCGAAATTAGGTGAAAGTTCTTTCAGAAAACTAGCTGTTTGCTCAGCCAATTTTTTAATATCAAGATATTTTTCTTCATTATCTTTTAAGCTTATTACGTTTCCCCATAAAGAAACATGAAACGCTAACAAACCTTTATTTGGAATAATTTCTTGAACAATATCAATCATCCTTTGATGCATTCCAACAAGATTATCTGGATAACGAGAATTTCCAGTAAATGCAGTTAAATCTCGAGGTGATTTATTCTCATTTATTGCTCTTTGTTGGAGATAACCAAGCATGTCCGGTTCAACGTGAATAATCACATAAGATGCTAAACTTGACTTTATTTCATGACACATTCGGATAAACTTCTGCCAAAAAATCTCCATGATCGCGGGATTATTAATCGCACAATAAATTTTATCATATTCACTGCCACTACATCCGAACTCTATTGGAGCCTGTTGCAACATGTAAATAGATATTACCGGTATATAACCTCTCCTTGCCGCATCATCACAAAATCTTTTGACAAATTCTGTATGCCAATTCCACCAATCCCATGTTATATATTGATAACCCATATCCCAACAATCACCACCATTATTTGTCTGCCATGAAAGATTAGAAGTATTTGTGGCTGTACCAATCGAAAGGTAATTAAAAAGACCAGCCGGGATAGGAACCGAATCATTTCTCAATACACCAACCCATATCTCTTGATTTGCTCTTTTACCCGACCTGTCCTCTACGCTTAGAACTACTCTTTTCTCACCTACTTGCGAGTTTGATGGAAAAATAACTTGATTTCCAAAAATTCCATCATCTTTTCTTTCGTCATAATGATTCCCATCATCGTAAAGATTAATTGAAAATCCCTCAACGATCTCGTCACAGAGTAGTTTAACTTTAGTTATATCCATAATCCCGTCTTCATCTTCAATTTTGGCATTAATTTTTACTTTACTCAGTGGATAAAAATTATATGCATCAAATTTCACATCCAAAATTCTAGGATTGCCGCTGATAGCTGTTAAATAAATATTGTCAATAAAAATTTTAGGTTGACTTTGCCCTTTACTTTCTTGAAACAATAATGACACAAATGAAAAGTATGAATTCATCAAATCGCTAAGTGGAATGGCGACTCGTTTCCATTTATTTGATTCAATCATTGTATAATCTGTAATGGATTTCCCTTCAGAAAAATTTTTCCCATCGAAAGATAATTTTATCCAAAAAGTTTGATTAGAATTTTCTCCACCATTTACAAAAAATACAAGAGTATCGTAACCAGAAGTATTTAGGTTTGAAAGAAACAAATTAAACCCTCCATATGCATTCTTAAATTCTATTGAAATAGAATATTTACCAGAGTAAGAATGAGAAGAGTCTTGCAGGTTATAACTTACGTTCCACGAATGGAAGGCATGCCAATTTTTCTTGTGAAGTGAATCTGTATAAATATAGAATGGTTGAGAAAATGCAATTGAATAAAAAACAATCACTAAAAATAAATAATATTGTTTCATATCTTAAGATAAGAAATTTGGTTTTTGAATCAGTTAATAAATAATATGATAATTAAGAAAGACATTGATACTATTCAAAATTATTTATTTGATGCATCCAATTTCAAATCCAAACAATGTAAGGCCGTATTTATTCCAGAAAATATAGCAGAAATTTCCCAATTAATAATTGAAGCCAATCAAAATAAAATTCCTGTCTCTATCTCTGGTGCAGGGACAGGACTTACAGGTGGAAGAGTTCCAAATCATGGAGATTATGTTATTTCCCTCGAAAGATTTAATCATATAATTTCGATTGATACAGACAATCTAAAATGTACAGTTCAAGCTGGGGTAAGTTTATGGCAATTAGAGGAAATATTGAATCAATATGGTTTATTTTATCCTCCAGATCCAACCGAAAAAAATTGTTCAATCGGAGGTACCATTGCAACAAATGCCTCAGGTGCAAGATCATTTAAGTACGGTTCTACAAGGAATTGGATAGAAGCAATTAAAGTTGTCCTGCCTAGTGGAGACGTTTGTGTAATAAAACGCAGTCATATTTCCGCAAATGATTATACTTTAACATTTCCAAGCAAAAGCAAAAAAATCTATCAAATTAACTTACCAAACATAAAAATGCCAAATGTGAAAAATTCTAGTGGTTACTTTATCAAACGAAATATGGATTTAATTGATTTGTTTATTGGCTCAGAAGGAACTTTAGGAATAATAGTTGAAGCAACACTTAGATTGGTCCAGGTACCAAAAGACTTAATCTCTGCGGTAATATTTTTTGAGAATTTTGATGACTTGTATGATTTTGTTTCCTCATCGAGAAATCAATCAAACAATGAATACTCTTTTATCAAACCAAGAGCTTTAGAATTTTTTGATGACAAGTCTCTTCAACTACTTTCGTCGAAATTTCCAATAGCAAAAAGCAAAAAGTTTGCGATTTGGTACGAACAAGAAATTTATAATGAGGATATTTTTATTGTATTAGAATCACTTTCAAATTTAGTAGCCGGAAAAAAAGGTGATATCAATAATATTTGGTTTGCTATGGATAGCAAAGACCTAAGAGAAATTCACGAATTCCGTCATTCAATATCGGCTTTGGTAAATGAATATATTGCCCAAAAAAATTTAATAAAGGTTGGTACCGATACTGCAGTTTTATCAGAATACTTTTCAGAGTATTATAAATATTGTAGAGATAAATGCCTATCTAATTCTATTGATTTTGTTGGATATGGCCACATAGGAAATGATCATTTACACTTAAATATGCTTCCAGAGAATGAAAACTCTTTTAAGGTTGCCCTGGATCTATATAGAGACTTTTGTGAACTTGCAGTAAAATTCGGAGGGACTGTTTCAGCCGAGCATGGAATTGGGAAAATAAAAAGAGATTATTTTGAATTAATGTACACAGAAGATGAAATCAGAAGAATGTTTGAAATCAAAAAGACCCTTGATCCAAATCTTATATTAAATCGTGGAAATATTTTTTCTGAAAAATTTTATAGCCAGTGATGACTGGTGCAACAATATCACCGCAAAAATGTACTACTGAAAAAAGGAATTCTTATGCATTCCTTCAAAATTTTAATTATGCATTTAATTTTCATTTTCTCAATATTATTTGAAGCTATTTTTGCTCAAATTAATCTCTATGTTTACTCACCAAAAAACATCTTACCTGATGAAAAACTTAGTGTCCAGGTAAATGTTAGCAATGCATTGAGTCAAAAAGTTTACTTTGAGGTTTACAGAATTATATCTCCCCAAAAATTCATAGAGAAGGAAATAGATTTCTTGAATTTTACTCAAAAACATTTTGAACAAGTCTCAGATGAAATTGAATTAATATTAAAAACAGAAAAATTTGCTCAACTTCATCGTTATTGGTTTTCTGATTCGTTTGATTTAGAAAAAGTTACCACACAAGGAACATACTTGATAAAAGTACAAGTTGATACAGTGGTTGCATTTACTTTTACTACTTGCTCAAATTTGGGTTTAATCACCAAACGCACTACAGAAAATGTATTAATTTTTGTTTCTGATAGACTCACATCAAAACCGATCTCCGATTTATCACTCACGCTAGTTGCAATTGACAAAAAGTTATATAAAGCTAGAACAAACTTAGATGGAATAGCACTCGTTCAAGTTAAAGACAGAGTTGAAGATGGTCGATTATACATAATCATAGAAAGCAAAGAGTTTTCTCTCTTAATGCAAGATGTAATTTTCTCACCATCTTATGATTATCAAAAATTCATAGTTTATACTTACACTAACCAACCAGTTTATCGTCCTAATCAAAAAGTTTTCTTTAAAACAATAATTAGACAAAGAGATAACGAAGAAATAATTTCATATGCTTTTAAATCCGTTAAAATAAAAATAGTCAATCCACTAAACGAAACATGTTTTTATTCAGAACTTCAGACAAATAAAAATGGAGCTATAAATGGTGAATATGAAATTCCCCAAGAAACATCACTGGGAGAATACACCATTTACGTTGAAGTAGAAAATGAAAACCACCCTCACTCATTTTTTGTGGAGGAATATAAAAAGCCGGAATATAAAGTAGCCGTAACCACAGATAAAGATAACTATGCATACAATGACACAATACAAATGAACATTAAAGCTGAATATTACTTTGGTCAACCGCTATCACAAGGCAAGGTCAGAATAGAAATTTTCAAGAAACCTTTGATCAGACATTGGTGGGAATTTGAACCATTCTCTACACTTTATAGGAGTTGTTTTATCGATATAATTCCATACTACCAACCAGAACTTATTCATATTGATGAGAAAGAATTACACAAAGGCGAATTGAAATATTTCTATAAATTAGATTCAAAAGACGAAAAAAATTATGAATACATTATAAATGTTATTTGTTCTGATGAAAGTAATCGTCAAGTAGCAAATAGTAAAAAAGTATATGTAACATACAGCGACTTATTTTTAACAACTACTCCATCAAAATATTTTTACTTACCTGATCAAACCATAACTATTAAAGTTTTAACAACTGATTTTGCTCACAAACCTGTTACAAAAGAGTTCCAAGTCATCGTTCAGAAAATGCATTTCATAAATTTTGAAGAATATTACGAAGATATTGACACTTTAGAAGGCAAAACATTAAGCGATGGAGCAGGATTCATTCATTTTCAAATAAAAGAAGAAGGAAAGTACTCTTATTATGTAAAAGTCAAGCATAGAGATAAAACCATTATCCAAAGAAATAATTTCATCGTTGGCAAAATTGGAAGCTCCTCAATAAACATTGGTGAAGGTTTGCAACTTATTCCCTCAAAAGATGTCTACAATGAAAACGATGACATAGAATTACTGATCATCTCACCAGTTAATGATGTTCAAGTGTTTCTTTCACTGGAACAATCACAGATTTATTATCACAAACTTATTGAGATTAAAGGTAACACCCAGTTTATTAAAATACCTCGGTATAAGACCTTGCTCTCAATAACTCATATCTTTGCAGGGTTTTACTTCGATAATTCATTTTATACTTCACTTAAACGGATTGCTTTCTATAGCAATAAAAACAAACTTCAGGTACAAATAATACCAAATAAAGAAAAGTTTAAACCCAAAGAAAAAGGTGAGTTTAAAATTAAAGTAACAAATTTTGAGAATAAACCTGTTGAAGGTGTAGAGTTGCTGTCATCCATAATTGATGAAAGTATTTTAGCAATAAAACAGGAAAAGTCACAAAATATATTTGATTATTTTAACTCGTCCTCATTATATAAAATTTATACTGCATCAACCGAAATAATTAAAATACCAAACTTCCATCCCTTTAATTTTGAACTTTCATCATATGAACAAAAAGAGAAAAAACTCAAACTAACTGGTAACTCAAAGTTATCAGGAATAATAATCGAAGAAATCTCTAATAATCCTGTTAGTAATGTCGAAGTAAAATTAGTAAGTAAAAGAGGGATCACATTTACTAAAACTGATGAAAATGGATTTTTTAATTTCACTAAAATTCCTGCTGGTAATTATGACCTTTTCATTACAGGTAAAAATCACTTGAGAAAAGTAATTAAGAATATTTTAGTAAGGAGTAATATCACTTACGACATTGGAAAAATTGTAATTCAACGATTAGTATATAATGAATACTTTATAAATAGGCAACCAAGTTCACCTTTTATAAACCTTGAATTTCAAAGAAGTGAAGAAAGAATAGCTCAACATTCAATTCAGAAAGATGCTATTAAAACAAGTTCAGAAATTCTAATAAGAAAAGATTTTAAAGATGCCATTTTCTGGAACCCCCTATTCGTGACGGACGAAAATGGTGAAGCAAAAATTGAATTGACCTATCCTGATAATCTTACAACATGGCGAAATACGATTAAGGCAATCTTTACTCACAATCAATTTGGCGAGTCAATTACAAATGTGATTACAACCAAAAACTTAATTGTAAGAATCGAGCATCCAAGATATCTTCATGAAAAGGACGAATCTACCATAATTATAAATGTTCACAATTACTTTAATCAAGATAAATTAATTCGACTTACAATTTTAGTTAAAGATGCGGATATTTTAGAAATAACTTCGAAAAATAATTTCATTAAATCACACGTTATGAAGAGCATAGACGTGAATGTGAATTCGCTTACAAGCGAAAAAATTATGCTAAGAATAAAGGTGAAAGAAAAAGCAGAGATAGTAAAAATTCTAGTTACTTCATTTATTGTTGATGAGCCAAAAGAATCTGATGCAATTGAGGTTAGTTTTCCGATTGAACCACTGGGAATACCAAATGTAGAAGTTTACAATGTAAATTTATTTTCATCCAGAGCAAGTTACGTCCAAAAAATTAACTTAGATAAAAACTTAGATAACACTCAACTTAGTATTAGTTTTTCGTCGTCTTTATTAAATCCCATTCTATCAAGCATTGATGAACTGGTTGGCTATCCATATGGTTGCGTAGAACAAACAATGAGTAGATTTCTTCCAACAATAATAGTCGCAAATCTTTTAAATGAACTAAATCTTAAAATAAACTCAAAGACACTTGAGGAACTTCCCAAAATGGTAAGTGCCGGAGTTAACCGATTGAAAGAGTTTCAACATGTAGATGGGGGATGGGGATGGTGGACAAATGATCAAACTAACCCTTATATGACTGCTTACGTAATTTATGGACTTTCACTTACCAAAAAAGCAGGTTTTTCTGTTCCAGCATCAGCTTTATCACTTGGTATTAGAAATCTTAAAACTCAAATTCAAAATAATGTCTTTATTGATGAAAGGACATTATCATATATGATCTACGCTCTTTCAGAATCCATTGACTTCAGTGAGCAAAGTCAAGAAGATCTAGAACTAATAAAAAAATACTTTGCCAAACTTATTGTTCATGATAAAGATCCATATATATCTGCCTTGTTATTACAATTTGCAAACAAATTTTCCTTGAATGATTACATTCCATTGCTAACTAAAAGATTAATTCAATTAGCTACTAAAGAAGGTAGCATAGTTTACTGGGGAGACGGCCAAAATTATGGTAGATTAATTTCTGATAGAACTGAAATAACTTCTCAAGCTATCAAAGCTTTAGTTCAATCAAATGTAGATGATATTATAATTGAAAACGGTATTCGATGGTTAATGAATTCTCGAAAGGGAAATTATTGGATTAGTACAAAACAAACTGCAACGGTCATTTTTGCATTAGTAGATTACCTCAAAAAGAAAGTCGAATTACAACCAGAATATATAGTTAGAATTTTAGTTAATGGAAGAGAATTCAAATCTATTAATGTTGATAAAACTTATATTCAAGTAAATGAACTAAAACTAAAAATTCCCGAAAGTTTTCTTAAATATGGTGTTAACGAAATAAAATTCGAAAAACAAGGCAAAGGAAGTTTTTATTCAACGATTTTAGTTAAAAGCTATATTGACAGAGATTTGACTGAACATAGAAATATTCTTGTCGATAGAAAATATTTCAAAATCATACAAATAAAAGAAGGCGACAAGTACATTAAGAAGCTTGAAGAGATAAAAGATTCCGTTAAAGTTGGAGATAAAATATTGGTTCAGATTAGGGTAAAGAACAATTTTGAGTTAGAATATTTTATGCTCGAAGACTGGAAAGTCCCGGGTCTTGAAGTAATTAACGAAATTTCAGAACATGGAAACAATCTATTTAATTATACTCATAAAGAAAATAGAGATTCAAAATATAGTTTTTTCACTACAACATTTAATACAGGTGAAAAAATTTTTAGTTATATAGCCTATGCACAGATACCAGGAAATTATAATATCAAGCCAGCAATTGCATCTCTTATGTATTATCCTGATATCAATGGTGTATCAAAATTCGAAAAGATTAAAATTCTTGAATAAATATTTTTAATTTGAGAATGTTAATTTGTAATTGTATTCTATGAAACTTATTCCAATTCTCTCGGAGATTGAAACTAAACTTGAAAAGTTATATAAAAATTACTCTCTTTCATATTGGAATGCTTCTCTTACTGGTAAGGAAGAAGATTGGTACAAAGTTACAAAAACACAGCTTGAATTAACTAAATTTTTTCAAAATCGAAATTATTTCTCTCAATTAGAAAAACTGAAGTCAAATCTCTCAACTCTCGATGAAGTTAATCAACGGGTTGTCGAGATACTATATCGAGAATTTTTGCCAAATCAATATGATTTAAAGAAGCTTGAAGAAATTATCTCCATTCAAAATAAAATAGAAAATGTTTTTACAACTTTTCGAACAAATTATAACAATAAAACCTTAACTGATAACGAAGTTGATGAAATTCTTAAAAAAGAAACAAACTCGAGAATTCTTAAAGATGTTTGGGAAGCAAATAAGTTAGTAGGAAGTCTTATTGCTGATGATTTGTTAAGTCTAGTAAAATTAAGAAACGAGCAAGCTAAATATTTTGGTTATTCCAACTTTCATGAGATGTGTTTATACCTCACTGAACTTAATTACAAAGTAATAGATAAAATCTTTAAAGACCTGTTTGAAAAAATTGAGAGTTCTTACCGAAATATAAAAAATCAAATTGATTATGAGTTATCTCAAAGATTTGGAGTAAATGAAAACGACCTCATGCCCTGGAATTATCAAAATAGATTTTTTCAAGAGGCTCCTGCCATTTATTATTCAGGACTTGATAAATTCTATCAAGGAATAAATTTAGTCGAAATTACCAGAACATACTTTAATAATCTCGGTTTATTTTTAGACGACATACTTATTAAAAGTGATTTATACGAGCGAAAAGGAAAAAATCAACATGCTTTTTGCATTAGCATCGACAGAAGCAGAGATATTCGAGTACTTTGCAATGTTCGACCGAATGTTGATTGGATGGGAACGATGTTGCATGAATTTGGTCACGCTGTTTACTATAAGTTTATTGATGTAAATCTCCCTTTTTCCCTCAGAGATGCAGCTCACATATTCGTTACAGAAGCAATCGCATTACTATTCGGTAAACATGCAATTCATCCTGCCTGGATAAAAGAAACTTTTAGAATTGATGAAAAACATTTTCTTGATCTAGAAGAATCAACCATAAGATTAACCAAAATAAATCAATTAATTTTTGCAAACTGGGTGATGTTAATGTATGAATTTGAAAAAGAACTTTATAGTAATCAAGATCAAGATTTAAATGAATTATGGTGGAAACTTCATAACCATTATTTGAAATTAAATATACCCTCCAACAGAAATAAACCAGATTGGGCAACGAAAATTCACATTGCTACCTCCCCCTGTTATTATCATAATTATTTATTGGGCGAAATACTCGCTTCACAACTCAATCAATACCTTCAAAATAACATTTTACTCAATCATGACATTTGGAAAAATGCAGTAATAAATAACCCCGCTATAGGTGAATTCTTAATAATGAATCTGTTCAAATTTGGCTCTCTGATGAGATGGGATGCTTTGATAAAATTCGCCCTTAATGAAGAGTTGAATCATTCTTATTACATTAATCACCATTCAATGTATTAATTAATATTTACTGCACCCACCTTAGAAATAAATTTGGAAAATACAACCAGAGGATCTATCGTTTATATTAGATTTTAAACATTTCCAGTTTCACGTAGACTTTAAAATAAAAAAGCCGTCTCAATTGAGACGGCTATTATACTAACCAAAAGTATCTAATTACTTTTCTAACAACTCAATCACAAGCACTCTTCTATTCTTCCAGTAATCTTTTCTTACTTGAGTGACTGGTTGTGTTTCACCAAACCATTTAGTCATAAATCTATTCTTGTCAATACCCTGGTTAACAAGATATTTATAAACTGTATTTGCTCTTCTTTCAGAGAGCTTCATGTTATATGCAGCAGGTCCAATTGGACATGCGTGACCTTCTATTGAGAACATTGCATCAGGATTGTCCTTCATGAATTTAACGGCTCCATCAAGCTTAACCTGTTCTTCTTTCCTCAAATCATATCTATCAAAACCGAAGTAAATCGTTACTTTGTATGCTTCTTCCTTAACTGGACAACCTTCTTTATCTACTTTAACTCCCGCAGGAGTATCAGGACATTTATCTAAGTAATCGGGAACACCATCACCATCACTGTCAACTGGACAGCCATTTCTATCAAC
>CAKZPH010000193.1 GCA_937138605.1 uncultured Ignavibacteriales bacterium | reverse complement strand
ACTTAATTTCTCATCTAATATATCTCTAAAATAGTAACCTGAATCAAAAAATAAAGCCACGTAATCCGTATAGCTAACAAACAAACGATATTCAATATTCGACCAGAAAACTCTGCTACCTCGAAATTGATTTTCTTCGTAACCACGAACTGTGTTCATACCACCTAGATAAAACAAGTCACTTATTTCAATCTTTCCACCATCAATAACTTTTGCATTAAATGAAGCAAATAAAATTTGATTCTTAATGACTTGTTGAAAAATTTGGAAGTTAAAATGACCTTTCTTTTGATTGTATCTTGAAGTTTGTGTTTTATCATGAATTTTCTTTATTACTTGATAAAAGTCTGTTCGAAATAGTAATCCAGATTTGGTGAAGAATGGATGGTCGCGAGTATCAATCTTAATTCCAACCCCATAACCAGTAGAAGTACTATTAAAAACATTATTGATATAATATTGACTTTGTGGAATTACGCTTGAAAACGATATAGATAAAACAATAGAAAAATTTTCTAATAAATTCAAATCAAACTGTGAATTAAAATTTCTTCGAATGAAAGATGTATCCTGTTTAGTTTGCTGAAAAGATGGCAATATGTTTAATGGTAAGTTGAAAAACCATGGTTCGAAGTATTTGATTTCTAAGTCTTGCGAAAATCTATCAATCCTGTTCCAACGAAAAGAAAATGCTCTCAATGTACCAAAGAGATTTCTAAAGGAAAAATTAACCTGGCCAGTAAGATAACCCTTTCTATCTCTTTCAGAGGATGGAATGTAACCAATTAAACCATCAAATGAATTAGTGTTATCTTCTACAACTTCAATCCTAAGATTTCCTTTGTTCTTTTCGTCAAAATAAAATTCAGGATTTTTAATGTTTGAGAAAATATTTAGTCGTTGCAAACGAGTGATTAACTTTTGACTGAGCTTTGGATTAAAATAATCATTTTCTTTAATATTTAGTTCTCTAATAATCACGTTTTCTTTAGTAAAATTGTTTCCCGCTATTTCTACTTTGTCAATTTTGGCCTTAAGATTTTTTTCTACGGAAAAGAAAACTTCAATAAATTTTTCTTTACTTTCTTCTTTTTTAATTTCAAAACCATCGAGAGTTACTTCTGCGAATGGATAACCTTTAAGTTCATAGTGTTCTGCAAGTTTCAATTTAATTGATTGAATTGTGGAAGGTGAAAAAACAGAGCCTTTAATTCGAGCATTAAATTGATTTATCTCGTTGTTAGAGATCAATGAATCATTAATGTGAATTGAATTTATTAAGTATTTCTGCCCTTCAAAAATTTGAATTAATGATATTGTATCGGAATTCTCCACAAACTTTTCGGATATAATTTTATAATCCAAAAATCCTTCTTGAAAGAAAAATTGGTCGATTCTTTTATACAAGGAATCTGAATTATAAAAAAAGTTACTCAATGACTCAGCTTGAAGGTAATTTTTAAGCTTTTCATAAAATTCTGGTTTGCAAACAAGACGAAAACTACTTTGTGCTCTAAGATGGCTTGGTAAGAAAATAATCAAAAATATTATCAAGAATATTTTAGAAAAACTTCTCAATTCAATTTTTCAACTTTAAGCTTATTAAGAAATGCTTCAACAAATCTAATCTCATTGTCACAAACGGAAAATTTGGTTGCGTTGGCAGCACCACATGCTGTTGCCCAACGTAAAATTTCTTCAAATGGTAGGTTGTGATGTAAACCATAAATGATTCCTGCCATGAAAGCATCACCACTTCCAGTTGAATTTATACATTGAATTTCCGGTGGCGTAGTTTTATAGACATAACCTTGATTAATTGTATAAAAGCTTTCATGTCCGGCCGTGATTGAAAAAATCTTTATTCCAGCTTTATACATCGATTTTAAAAATTCAACTATATCATCTTCGTCTTGAAAAATTGCATTTAGATATTTACTCGCTTCATCTTTGTTGACATGCACTAAATCAGGTTTTAGTTTTAGAATTTCCGGTAATCGATCACCATATACATCAAGCAAAGTAAATTTATCGTTTTCATTTGCATATGTTAAAATCTCTTTAAAAATTAAGAGCTCATCATCTGAGGTTTCAAATACTGGTGAACTTCCTGAAACAATAACCATTTCTGAATTCAGTATTGCTTTTTTAGCTTTATCAATAAATCCAATCACCTCCTTACTTAACACTAAAGGATCAGGATCAAAATAACTTTCAAGTATTTGATCGTTATCAACTATAACGATACCTTCGCGAGTTTCGCTATTTATTTGGTAAAATGAGTTTTTAATCTCCTCACGATATAAAATAGACTTTAATCGTTTACCATTTTCTCCACCAATAAATCCTGCGACAAGACTATCCAGCCCTAAATATTTTAATTGTCTAGATACATTTACTCCTTTGCCTCCAGCTTGAACAATTATGCTTTTTGCCCGATTAACCTTTCCTCTTTCAAGCTTATCAAAGAAAAGTGTTTTTTCCAGCAATGGGTTAAATGTAATAGTTAAAATCATAATATTTTATCAAAAGTTTTCTTACTTCATTTTTACTTTTAATTCTCCTCAAAGCTGTAGTGGACCCAAATTCAGTAGTTGCAATCGCTCCCATAACATTTCCGATTTTGGCTGAATCGATTGGACTGAACCCTTTCAGTATTCCATAAAGAAAACCTCCTGCAAACATATCACCTGCACCAGTAGAATCGAATGACTTTACTTTAATTGTTGGAATCTCTTCTAACAAAAAATCTTTTGAAACTAATGAACCTTTTTCACCTCTTTTAACAATAACGTTCTTAACACCCATTAAGTGAATTAATTTTACTGCTTTAACTAATTTATTTTCCTTAGTAAGGGCTCTTATTTCCTGTTCATTTCCCATGAGTATATCTGTATGCGGTAGAATTGGTTTAATTCTTTTCATCCACTTATTTTCAACATCCCAGGCTAAATCAATTGAAGTAACTACATTATTGGATCTTACGTTATTAAAAATTTTTGATAGGGAAGATATAATTGACGCTGGGAAAAGCGTAATTCCACCAACATGAAATATTTTAGAATTCAATATTTTAGATAGATCTTTATCGTGTACTGAAACCTCTTTGCTAGAACCTGGAAAATGAAAATAACTTCGTTCACCTTTTTTGTTTATAAGAAGAATTGAAGTTGAAGTAGGAAATCTTTTGCTTGTTTTGACTGATGAAATATCAATTGAAAAAGTCTTTAAATAATCGATAATAAATTTTGCAAAAAAGTCGTTACCTATCGAGCCGAATAGTGAAACATCTGCGCCAAGGAAACTAAGAGCAACTGCAGAATTTAATCCACAACCACCGGCTGCAAAAGGGAGCACATTTAGTTCAACCGCTTCACCATTTTTAGGAAGGTAAGAATAATTTTTAACGAATATATCGAAAACTATAGTACCTAAAATTGAAATATCAGAACTCGCCATTGTATCAACGATACTTAAACCACTCTGAGTAATCGCGATTTACTAATCTGTAATCACCAAAACCTGTGTAGTCTACAAAAATGAAATTCCTGTTGAGAGTGTAATACTCCCAAATTTCATAGGCAGGAGTGTTAAAATTGAAAGGCCGACGTTCTACATTGTTAGGTGGTCCCAGTATGATAAAGACCATTCCCATATCGGTTTTCCATCCTTCCATGTAAGTAGAAAAATGCTCGTTAGCATATTCAACTCGTCCGTAATATTCATCCATTAATTCGTTTTCCTCAGTTCCGGGAGTTGGATCTTTAACTTTCCAGAACTCAACAAAACGCTCATACTTAGTGGCCTGGTCCTCAATCTTAAGTAACTCATTTATTTTATCACGGGACGTTATATAAATCATCTGTTCGATTGCTTTATTTAAATCAACTATACTTTTGGGAATTCCAACCCAACGTGAAAAAATCCTCTTTGAAACAGCATAATAGTTTTTCTTCAAACTATCCAGTGAGCGAGCAGTAATGGTAATTATATAATCACCAATTGAAAAATCTGATTTATCAATTTTTAAGAAAATCGGGTTGTATCGGGTTTTTAATGTATAAGGTGTATTAAATTCTAAAATTGTTTTTCCTTTTGAATTAATAATCTTACAATTAAATGTAAAATTTGAGTCAGTAGTTAAATTATAAAACTCCCAGAAAATGTAAAATCCACCTTCGCTAAAAATAATATTATTTGTAATGTTTGGAATAACTTCTTTCTTAGATTCTTTCTCCTCATATCTTTGAATGAGCATAATATCGCTAAGTGAAAAGGCTTCATTAAAGGCTCTGACATGTAAATCAGAACTTGCTGTAGCATTCTTTTTTGATTCTCTATCTTGAACATGAATTCTAAGTTGATACTTTCCAGGAATTAGTCTTAATGATCTTTGTGTAATGTTACTTCCATTCCGTGAAATGGATTCCGAATAGGAATTCAATAAAATTTTCTCAGTCCAGATTTTTTCAGTTACAAGTCTATTAGTTGAATCGTAAACACCGGCTGTAACCTCATAACTAGCGCTGTATTGATTGCCCTCTTTCACAAAAGTTAGTTGAGTATAAGGAACTTGAATGAACAAGTCTACTCGGGTAAAATTAGGATCATTACCTTTAAAATTTAATGCATTGAAATAAAAAAATGGTATTAGTGTTCTTGTCCCAAGATTTGTAACATTTTCAACTTGTGAAAGTAATTTAGCCTCGTTCAGTATAGCAAAAAATATTATAAAAATTAAAACTTTCATTTTATACGTCCTATTAAATCATACTCCATTGCATCTGTTATGTATACTTCATAAAAATTCCCAGGTTCTATGTTAGAATCTGAGAATATGATAACTGAATTATCAACCTCTGGTGCGTCTTTTTCTGTCCTTCCAATATAACCATTTTGTAAATCAACTTCATCTATTAAAACTTTCACTTTTTTACCGAGCATTGAATTATTCTTCTTAAGAGAAATTTCCTTTTGAATTTCTAGTATATGAAATAGTCTTTCCTGTTTAACTTTTTCTGAAATAGGATCTCCAAGTTCAAAAGCTTTTGTATTTTCTTCTCGGGAATAAGCAAACACTCCTAATCTATCAAATTCTGTATCTTTAACAAATTGTACTAGTTCTTCAAATTCTTTTTCAGTTTCTTCAGGATACCCAACAATTAAAGTTGTACGAATAGCAATTCCCGGAACTTTAGTCCGTATTAATTCAATTAATTCATAAGTTCGCCTTTTAGTTATGCCCCGCTGCATCGATTTTAATACTTTATCGGAAATATGTTGCAGTGGCAGATCGATGTACTTACAAATTTTTTCTTCACTAGCGATTATATCTAGAATTTCTTCTGGAAACTTCGCAGGAAAAGCGTATAGCAAACGAATCCATTCAATTCCATTGATTTTAGTTAATTCAAACAACAGATTTACAAGTTCACGTTTACCATATAAATCTAAGCCATAATAGGTTGAATCTTGTGCAATAATTATAAGTTCTTTGACGCCTTTTTCTGCAAGGTATTTCGCTTCATTGATTACTTTTTCTTTTGGTTTGGATGTGTGTTTTCCACGTATAAAAGGTATTGCACAAAATGAACAGGGATTATTGCACCCTTCTGAAATTTTCAAATAAGTAAAATGTTTAGGTGTGGTTAAGTATCGCTCGCCTAAAAGCTCATATTTAAGATTTAACCCAAGTTCGTTCAAAACACCCTTATAATCAGTAACACCAAAATACCCATCAACCTCCGGAATTTCCTTTTTAAGTTCATCTCTATATCTCTCTGATAAACATCCCATAACAATGACTTTTTTAACTTTCCCTGATATTTTAAGATTTACAGCCTCGAGGATTGCATGAATTGATTCATCTTTCGCATCATTAATAAAACCACACGTGTTAATAACAATATGGTCTGCTTTTAGCGGGTCATTAATTATAGATAAACCGTGAGCTTGAAACTGCCTCAATAGAACTTCCGAATCAACTAAATTCTTACTACAACCCAAAGAAACTAAATTAACTTTTTCCTTTTTAGTATTTGTACGCATAATACAGATAAAAATAAACAAATGGCGCTATGAAAAGTAAACTATCAAACCGATCAAGAATACCTCCGTGACCAGGTAAAATATTAGAAGAATCTTTTATACCGACATCACGCTTAAACATCGATTCAACAAGGTCACCAATCTGTCCAACCATTCCAACAATTAGTCCTAAGTAAATTATATCATTCCAATTCAAAAAATCTAAAACGATTAATTTCCCCAAAATAAACGTCAAAACAGCAGAAAAAAATCCCCAAATTGCTCCTTCCCAACTTTTCTTTGGACTAATTCTTTCAAGTAAACGGTGCTTCCCCCAAGCTGTACCAGCAAAATATGCAACTGAATCGCAAATCCAAATAGATGAAAGCAAAACAATAATAACGTATGCGCCTTTGACATATTCTTCATCACCGTAGTGTATAAAAAATTCTCTTATTCCAATTAATGTGGAGTAAAAGATACTTATGATTAAAGCACCTAGAACGGTGGTACTAACGTTCAATATCGAATTATTTTCAAAGTGCGTCAGATTCCACATTGCTGTCAGAGAGATCAGAAAAAAAATTGATACAGGTACGAGCTGAAACTGTTGTAAATAAAAAATCAATAAGGTTGAAATAGCAAACAAATAACCTATTATATAATTTGGTTTAGCACCTTTTAATTCTGTCATTTTGTAAAATTCAAAAAGTGTTAAAAATACTATAGTGCTCACAAAAGCTAAAAAAAGTTCTCGTCCAATGTATACAATTATCAAGATGATTGGAATTGCAAATACACTGACAAGAACTCGATTTGTGAGATTAGAGAATTTTGTCATTACTGTTCTCCATGTGAAGCATCATTTGATTCAATTTCAGGATTAGAAGAATTCTTTATTATTTGAAGAGCTTCTTCAAAATCACTTTTTCGAACAAGTACTTTTAAGACGCCCATTTCACCACCTAAAGGAAAAGAGCTATCCTTTTGGTCAAGTATTACACAATCGATGTTAGCACTTTCTAAATTTGTTTTAACCATCTCAGCTTCGTAAAGCTCGGGAGTAGTATATACAACTTCCCAATCGATGTAATTTTCTTCGAGCAACTTAAAATCTTCAGATGAAATAAGTTCAACTTCACAATCTGCACAAACATTTATAGTATCTTCATATTCTGCTCGGCAATTAGGACAAATTTTCATCTTCTATCTCCTTGTTTAAAGATTTTTTCCTGTTTCTTACTTGATTGTTCAATATAACTAATACAACAATAAAAGAAATGATTATGAAAATGAGAGTAAAAACTAAATTGCTCAAAGGAATATCAATTGAAGGTCGAGTTTTCAGCAATTCGTCTGACTTCATTGTATAAAAAAGAGTAACTGTAATGAAATTATTCAAAAAGTGAAGCACAACCGGGATGAAAATACTCTCTGTTAAATAAACTAAATAGGAAAAATAAGCTCCAAGTAAAAATAATGGTAATAAAGCAAAAGGATTAAAGTGGAATATGCTAAAAAGAAATGCTGTTAGAACAATAGCCCAGAATGGTTTCATTCTTTTCTCGAAATTCGATTGAACAAAACCACGAAATAAAAATTCCTCGCAAAAAGCAGGTACAAGTGCAACACTTAAAACGACTGAGAAATAATCAAAAATGTTATGAGCAGTGGTGATTTCTATGTAAGTTTTTTCAATTAGTTTATCAATTTTTTCAAGCAGTTCAAATATTGGATTAAGCGATGGATTAGCAGATTTAAAATTTTCCAGTAAAATAGTTTGAATATAAATGTAAACCTGTGAACCAGTTACAATTAAAATTAGTCCTAAGATTGAGTATAACAACTCGGAAGAGTTAGGTTTGCTAACACGAAAAATCCCTTTGAAGTCATTATATATTGCTTTTGCAAAAAGGATTGAGAGTAACAACATGAAAATAATTTGACTGATAGAGGTAAACAATCTTACGTATCCAGCATTTTCATTAGTAATTTCGAGACCAACAAATAAAAAAGTAAAAAATCCACCTACAAACTGATAAAGGAAAAAGGAAACAAATAGAACTAAGAATGCCGCAGCAACAGGAGAGATCTGATAATATTTATATTTTCTTTCAAAATGAATCAAAACTACCTCCTAATTATGAATAGTATTTTATTAACGCAGAAAGAAGTGGAATCAAGATTTCATGATGACCTGTAAACATGAAGCCTCGACCACCGTCTTTTGTTGGACGTTGAACGACATTAACACGCGGTCTATAATGTTGTATGAAATCAAAATTAGCTGCTGTAAAATTAAATACTTTGTATCCCAAATTTCTCGCAATGGTTAATGCTTTCAAAAAAACTTCAGGCAAAATTACATTCGAACCTATATTAGCTATAACTCCTCCATTTCCTAGTTTCGAAACAACTTCACAAAAGATTTTAAAGTCATTTAGACTAAGTTTACCTATAGCAGCACCATTAACATTAGGATGTTGGTTTGTAATATCCGTACCTATTGCAGCGTGAACAGTTACAGTTTTATCTAACTTATAAGCATTGTAAATTATGCTTATATTTTTAAACTTAACTTTATTCAACTTCATCTCAATTGCTAAAGCTTCAGCATAACCCAGATTTGAATGTTCATACCTGGAAAGTGTATTATTTATAAATTCACCCGTCTCTTTTGCCATACCAAAAGAGCCATCTGTAATTCCCTCAGCAACTTCTTCCGATGTTTTACCAAAGAGGGCTAATTCTGAATCATGAATTGCACCTGCGCTATTCATTGCAACTGCTGTTACTAAATCATTTTTCATCAAATCAATAATCAATGGACTTAAACCAACCTTAATAACATGCGCACCAATCATAAAAATTACTGGTTTATTCTTATTTCTCGCTTTTACGATTAATTTCGAAAATTCAATTAGTTCATTCACCGCTAGAAATCTTGGTAAAGATGCAAGATATTCAACAAAAGAACTTTTTTTCGGATCAAATACTTTTGCAAATTGATTTATTTCTACTTTGCTCTTTCGTTTAGCTATGGAATAAGTTTTTACTTTTGATAAATCAATTTTTTTATATTTTGACATCTTATAGTTTTGATTTTAATGGTGATTTCAAATTTTCATATGCGGTTAGTTCCGAATCTATAGAACCTATTAATACTTTCGTTTTAACCTTAACTGGCATTTTAATATCATCATCCGTTAACCAGATAATTATATTTCCTTCAGATTTAAAAAGTCCACCTTCTTGAACAAGTGGTTCAACGATGATACATCTGAATCTCCCTGCTTTAACTTTTACAACTTCTATTCCGTGATAGACGACTTCCAGATCATAAGTTCTATCTTTATAAAAGTTTTGAAGCTTCAATTTGTCGCCTTTCTTCATTTTACTGAACTCGAGCGTTCTTACATAAAAGAAAGCGGAAACTATATCATGCACATAAGGCGGAATTACGTATTCACCTTCTGTTGTTTT
This sequence comes from uncultured Ignavibacteriales bacterium, assembly GCA_937138605.1. Taxonomy (GTDB): domain Bacteria; phylum Bacteroidota; class Ignavibacteria; order Ch128b; family Ch128b; genus CAKZPH01. Next base: position 6,913 of record CAKZPH010000193.1, on the reverse strand, counting down.
AGCTTTGTTTCGTCTTTGATCAAAAAATGCACTAAAGTCACGTCTATAGTTTCCCTCACGAATGTGTTGTTCAAATCTCCATGGAAAAATTCCTTCTACATCAATATATGTTTCATACCAATCACGCACTTTGAAAAAAGGATCAAATGCAGGGAGTGTATTAACTTCAAACCTAACTCTATAAACTCGTCGTCCTGCAAGAGTTCTTATCTCTGGGATAGAAAATGTGGCTATACCTACAGTTGCAAATCCATAATTAACATCAAAGGTGAGCTTTTCCTTCACACCAAACGCTTTGTTTTCGATTCTTCTAAATTCAGTTTTCTGACTGAATAGTATTGAACTTAAGTAGATTATCAGAAAAAACAAATGATTCATTTTAGGTTCCTGAATTGGTTAATAATTTTTTCAATAGCATAATACACATCTTTAACTTCAATAGAATCCATGCAATTCAATTTTTTACATTGAGTTACAGTACACTCAGAGCAATTCATTTTTGGTTCAAATATAATTCTTTTTTCAGTAATAGGACCCCATCTTGTTTGTGACATGACTTTAACTTTTGGATAAAAAGAAACTATCCAACAACCTGAAATTGCTGCTAAATGTGTCGTACCAGTTGAATTCCCCACATAAATTTGAACAATTGAAAATAGATGAAATAATTCCCATAAATCAAAAAAACCAGCCAAGTTCCAATATTTATATGGAAAATCTGTAAATAACTTTTGAAGTTCACTAAATTTATCTTTGGTTCCAGTCAAAAGTATTTCACAATCGATTTCTGTTAGTATTTTTTCAGCCAAAGCTCGAAAATTTATATCCTTCCAATCTATTGCTGAGCCTCCACTTGATACATGCAAAACAATTAAAGGTTTAGAAATATCAATTCCAAGATTGATTAATTTAGTTTTGACTCTTTCTAGCACTATGTCATTTAGTTGTAAACCAAAATCCAATAAAAATATGTCATTGTGATTTTTTATTCCAATTGGTTCCAGTAAATCGAGATTATAAAGTGCTTCATGTTTTATACTATGTTTTCGATGGTGTTTAACCTTATGACTGAATAAAAAAGAATACCATCTATAAGCGGTACCAATTCTAACTGGTACTTTTGACATAAAAATTGTAAAGGCGTTATAAAAAGTTGGGCGCGCAATAATTGTCGTATCTATTTTATATTTTCTGATCATCATGACCAGATCAATCGATGAATACCTGTCATACAGTATAACATCTTCAATAGCTTTGACCTTTTCTACAATTGGTTTGGTATACTGATTACATAGAAAATAAATCTGCGAGTCGGGAAAAAATTTTTTTAACTCAGTAATGAGTGGTAAGGTAAGTAAAGTATCGCCAAGTCTATCTGTACGAACAACTAAAAAATTCATCTATTAGTTATTGATAATTTAAATTATTTTTTTGATACAAAGTGGTTATTTTTTATGTAAAAACGAAGCAATTTCTCTTTAGACTTTTGAATTCCAATTCTTCTGGAACGTACTATTTCAAAATTTTTCAAATCAGATTCAGCAATATAAATCTCACTTGAAGTCTTTAAATCAACTCCGTTAAGTCTTTTATCAATTTTCAAGGCTTGACAAAGTCTTGCCGGACCCTTAGTTAGAGTATTGATATCATTTTTTCCCCTGAACTTTTTCATTAATTCTATCCCTTCTTTTGGTTCAATTGAACGTATTAGAACAGCTGAACCTTTTCCTACTTCACCAGTTACTACATTAAAACAATAATGCATTCCATAAGTGAAATATACATACGCAAGTCCAGCTTCTCCAAACATAGCTCTGTTTCTTTCAGTCATCCCAACGGCTGAGTGAGAAGCTAAATCATCGCTATCAAGATAAGCTTCGGTTTCAACAATAATTCCAGCAAGAATTTGATTTTCGATGTTCCTGAGTAAAATTTTTCCTAAAAGTTTTGATGCTACTTCTTCTGTTGTTCCATTAAAGAAATCAGGTGAAACTCTTCTGTATGTCATAATAATTTTTTTGACATCTTTATAAAGTTAGAACGAGATAAGAAATTCTCAAAATGATAACTATATTTTTATTTCTACAAATTCAATTCGATCTTGGTAAACCAATACATTTAATCATAATACTTAAACAATCTCAATTTAATTCACACGATTCGAATTAGACACTAAAAACTAATCTTAATAATAATCATTGGATAATCTTACGTAAGAAAATAATCTATGACTCAGCTATTTTTGTTTTAATCCATTCTAATTGCTGTAAGTAATATTGCCGTCGGGAAGGATTTTTATCAATTAATTTTAGTAAAAGTTCATAAGCTTTTTTGTATAAACGTTGGTTAATAAGAATGTGGTACATAGTTTCAGTTACAACCTCTGGTATATCGGATGGTGGTTCGTAATACTTATCAAAGTTTGGATCAGCACGAATAATAAGAGATTCAGCGTTATTTAATTTTTCAAGAATTTCTTCTATATCTTCTTTTTGTTTCTGAGAATATTTTTGCAACCATTTAACTTTTTCTTTTTCAGCAGTCTCTTCACGTTTAATCCTTTCTGTAAATTTCTTGCTTTGTATCTTATCAAGCAAAACTCTTGCGGTATAACAAAAAGGAGTTAGTTTCAAAACTTTATTAAGCAATTCACCAGCCTCTTTTTCTCTTCCTTTGCTTAAATAGATTCGAGCAAGAACGATATAACCAGTAGAATAAAACTTGTGTCTCTTTATTCCATTTTCACAAATTGTCATTGCCTCATTTATCAAACCCTTTTTCATGAGTTGCTCAGCATATCTGGCAAAAAGTGGTGAGTTGGGATTTTTAGTAAGAATTTTTCTTAAACGATCTAAATCTATGTGATAAGAAATTTTCATTTACTTTCTAACGCATGTTTTATAGAAAGAATCGCTATGACAGAATAACCAAGACAATACATTGATAAAAATGGAATTGCTGCAATTTCCGAATAATACGAAGCAAGACCAATTCCAAATAAAGCCCAAATTGCAAAAGCTAATTCAACAAAAACCACTGGACTTATCTTTCTCACTGCATACTTTTTATTTTTCCAATCAGCTTTGTTAGATTCAACTTTAAATTTTGGTGTACGAATAAATTCACTTTTAATATTGAATAATCCTTCAATGACAGCGATTGTATTATTCAAGGCAAATCCCATACTGCCCGCCATAAAAACAGGAAATAAGTAAATTCTTCTTTTCCAATCAGGATAAACATCCTTTTGTGAGTAAAGATACATTAAAAAGGAACTTGTAAAAGCAAGTACAAAAATTGACATAAATGCAAAATATTCGTCATAATTTCCTGTATTTTTAATGTATACTAATGGCACGTTCAGTATCCCTGCAATCACTATTAGTGGAAAAACAATATTCATAGTAAGATGGAAAGTAGAATAAAGTTTTATTTTAAGTGGTATGTCTGATTTCCATACCAGTTTAAGAATTTTCTTTGAACTCTCAATCGCTCCTTTTGTCCATCGAAATTGTTGATTTTTAAGGGCATTAATTTCTACAGGAAGTTCTGAAGGCGTTGTATACTCATTAAGAAAAATGAATTTCCATCCTTTTAATTGAGCACGATAACTTAAATCCAAATCTTCCGTTAAAGTATCTGATTGCCAGTTGCCAGCATCGATTATACATTGCTTACTCCAGACTCCTGCCGTTCCATTAAAGTTCATAAAAAAACCCGCTTTGTTACGAACTTGCTGTTCCATAACAAAATGACCATCGAGAGCAAGAGCTTGAGCCCGTGTTAATAAAGAATATTCAGCATTAAGGTGTTCCCATCTTGTTTGAACCATACCAACTTTTGGATCTGTGAAGTAATGGATTGTTTTTTCAAGAAAATCTTCATTGGGAATGAAATCAGCATCAAAAATTGCGATATACTCAGCATCAGTTTTTTCCAAACCCTCTTTCAAAGCACCAGCTTTGAAACCTTCTCTTTTATCACGATGATAGTAAACTATATTAAACCCTTCTTTATGTTTTTCTGCAGTAAGTTTTTTCAAAACCTCAGAAGTTTCGTCAGTAGAGTCGTCTAAAATTTGAATTTCCAGTTTATCTTTGGGATAATTAATTTTACACACCGCATTAATCAAACGATCTACAACATAAACTTCATTGTAAATTGGAAGTTGAATACAAACTTTTGGTAAATCATTAAACCTCGACTTAGGTTTATACTTCACAACTCTGTATTTGTTATAAAGATAAACAAGAAAGAATCCATGAGAACCGTAAAAGAATAAAATTGAAAGAGTAATTAGATACACCGTTAGTATTATATCCTCAATCGCCAAAATTTACCTCGTTATTATTTACCAATCCGATACGGTTGAGATTAAAATATCTTCAGCAAGATTATCGATAGCTTTTTGAAGAGCTTGCTGTTTAATTATCAAACCGCCTTCAGCAGAATAATCACTATATTGTGAAAAACTTTTTTCCCATAATTTCTTATTAATTCTCTGATCAGTAAAAGTTACCCTAACTTGAATGCTAATTCTTCGCGAATTTACTCTTTCATTACCCGCAAATGCGAAAGCATCATCTTTAACAGAAGTAATAATGCCTTCTAATATAGTGTCGGAAATTTTTCTATCGACCACTTGTAAGGTATTGTCCTGGATAAATTTTTGAATTAGAACATTAGTCACGTTTTCACGTAAACCCGGCTCGGTATAACCGCTAACGTCGTCAAAAACAGGAATTGCTACGGTCTTCATATCAGAAGGAATCGAAGACCCGGTAAAAGAATAAAAACACCCGCTTAGCAGTATCGTAAAGCTTAATATTAAAAAATTAATCGCTCTCAAGATTAAACTCTTTAATTTTTCTATAAAGTGTTCTTAAACTTATACCTAATAATTCTGCAGCTTTCTTTTTATCAAAATTAGTCTTTATCAAAGCGCTTTTAATTGCTTCCTTTTCCGCTTCTCTTATCGATGCTGGTTCACTCAAAGTTACTTCAGGAATAATATCTTCAATTTTATGTTGACGATTTATTAAAAAATCTTTTATTTCCATTAGATCCTTTTTGATCTCAAACAAGGCTCTGTATATAAATTCACGTTCGGCTGACTCAACTGATTTATTCAAATGAATTGGCAAAAATTTTTGTCCGTCACCACTCGAAGTTAAAACAAGAATTTTTTTAAAATCTTCTACCGTTAATATTCCTTTCTTATTCAATGCAATCGCAGATTCAATGGAATTTTTTAATTCTCGAACGTTTCCAGGCCAATTATAGTCCATTAAAAAATTTAAAGCATCTTGAGTTATTTCTACCTGGGGAATATTATTTCTTTCACAAAAATCTGTAATAAATTTTCCTACTAGAATGGGAATTTCTTCTTTTCTTTTTCGCAGTGGTGGAATTTCAATCATCACGGTTCTCAACCTGTAATACAAATCTTCTCGAAACCTTTTTTTTGCTACTTCATCAGCCAGGTTTTTATTTGTGGCAGTGATAAATCTGACATCTACTTTAATTACAGTTTCGGCACCAAGTCTTAATACCTCTTTAGTCTCAAGCACTCTGAGAAACTTCACCTGTAGTGGAAGTGGGAGTTCACCAATTTCATCCAAAAAAAGAGTACCACCATCGGCAAGCTCAAAGTAACCTTTACGTGTTTCTACAGCACCGGTAAAAGCTCCTTTTTGATGACCAAATAACTCACTTTCAATTATTCCCTCAGGTATGGCACCACAATTTACACTTATCATTTTTTTATTAGCCCTTGGACTTAAGCCGTGAATCGCCCGAGCTAAAAGTTCTTTACCTACTCCGCTCTCACCATATAGCAATACAGTAATATCAGTAGGTGCAACTTGATGGATTACTTCTACCATTTCCTTCATTATTTGAGATCGATAAAATATCCCAAATCTTTTTTGAAACTCATTGTGGTCAATCATAAATGAGAGTAGGATTTGTTCTGATTAAATGGATCTTTAGCAAGCAAAATTAAATAAATTGATAAAAAAAACAGAATTATAGAAGTGAATTATCAAAATGTGTTTTACGAAAATATTTATTCTTTGATGTTTTCATTTTTAATAAATATTTATAAATTTTCTTAAAACAAAAACCAAACAGGAGAAAAAATATGTTAGAAGAATTCAAAAAATTCGCTCTTAAAGGAAACATGATTGACATGGCAGTCGGTATCATACTCGGTGCTGCCTTTGGAACAGTCGTTAACTCTCTTGTTAATGACATATTAATGCCACCATTGGGATTTTTAATTGGAGGCATGGATTTCAAAGATTTGTTTTTGGTATTAAAAGGGGGACCTGTTGAATCCCTTGAACAGGCAAAACAAACAGGTGCAGTTGTCTGGGCTTACGGAAATTTCATAACAACTTTAATTAACTTTTTGATAATTGCTTTTGCTCTATTTTTGGTTGTTAAAACAATTAATAAACTAAGAGAAACAGTAGAAGAAAAAATAAAATCCTAAAAAATAAAGACCGTTAAAGATTTCAGATTGGTTCTGAGTCTTTAACGGTCGCTTATTTACGAAAAATTCAATTAGTATTTACTTTCTTTTGCAATAAACTTACCATAAATTAATAAACCTAAAATCGTTGCCACACCAATCATACTAAATACAATCCAGAGAGTTTGAGGATCATTTAATTTATCAACAAAGTAGACGTAAAGGTTTGCCCCTAGAACACCTCCAATTAAAGAACCTAAAACACCATATAAAAATGCATACCCAAGATAAGTCGCCTTTTTATCTTCTGGAGCAATTATACCAACGTAACTAATAAATTTCGGGTGAGCTGTCATTTCTCCAATTGAAAAAATAATGATGCCTGCCAGAAACACCCAAATGCTTGTAGAAATAGCAAGTATTGCCATTCCAATAGTT
>CAKZPH010000192.1 GCA_937138605.1 uncultured Ignavibacteriales bacterium | reverse complement strand
TGTTACTAAGTCTACCATTCTATAGTTAATACCTAATCCAAAAGTTAACCCTTGCTCCGTGTCCCTTTCAAACAATGATTTATATCCAGTTCTCAGAAAAATTCTTTCATTCCAAGAATATTCTACACCCAGGTTAACATATTCAGTGTTATCATTAGGATGAATTGCATTAGATTCAAATGTTAATCTAAATTGATCATTTTTGATTAAATCCAGAGCGACACCAATTCTAAAAAGTAAAGGTAAATCAAAAGCATCAACCTGGTGTTCAGTATTAATTATATTTGCCCCGGTGGGACCGTAATTAGTAAGAACAAGTAAATCTCTTCCATTAAGTTTCATCTTAGTTCCAAAATTCGAAATGGAAGCTGCAATTCTTGTTTCATTCAAGAATTTAATTCTATATAAAGTGCCAATGTCTATTGCAAATCCATAAGCAGATTCATTCCAGATATATTCTCGAATATATTTTGCATTAAAGCCAATAGAAAAATCCTCCGTTAAGAACCTTGCGTAGGATAAACCAATAGCCAATGCACCTGCACCAAAAAATTCACCCGTTCCCTCTGGTTTATCAACGGTGCGAACAGGTAATTCAGTCATACTCAATACACTAACAAATGCACCTATTGTGCCGAAATCACTTAATCCAATGGCAAAAGAGGCGTTATCGAAATTTACATCAAGAATCCAATCTGAGTGAAAGAAACTTGCTTCTCTATTGTAAATTTTAGCAAGTCCTGCTGGATTCCAATAAATTGCAGATATGTCATCAACAGATGCAACGAAAGCACCGCCCATTCCAATTGCTCGTGAACCGACTCCCATCTTGAGAAATTGCGCTGCTGTAGTTCCCGTCTTAGTCAAACTAGAACCTATTTGTGAAAAAGAGTCACCTACAAAAATCACCCAAAGTAAGATAATTACAATTAAAGTTCTCATACTAAAACTCCTTTTGATAACTATTTAATAATTGCAAAACGTAAAAGTTTTTCTCCAATACCAGGAGCTTCTATATGTGCAAAATAGATACCATATGCAACAGTAAATCCATCCCTATTTAAAAGATTCCAGAACGCTCTTCCGTGCTCAAGTGATGAACGATGGTGAATTGTTTGAACAAGCTCACCTACCAGCGTGTATATTCTTATGGTGCATTCAGGTGGTAAGTTTTCAAAATACAATCTTCTTTCACCACGGTTTTGACCTGGAAGTTTATTTGTAGGCTCAATTTCATTAACAACAACGTATGGATTTGGAACAACATAAATTTTATCAAGTTTAGACCTGGCTAAATTTTTGTCAAATTTTGATGCTTCTGTTATTAAATAAAAGACATCGTTATTGTTGAACGGACGTAAAGTTCTAATGTAAAAAATGTCACCCTGAGATGGTGGCAAATCAGGACCTGTTGGTGGCTTATAAAAAATAACTCCCCAGGTTGTAGTATCAGTAGTTCTGCCCATTGAACCTGGTTTGAAGAAAATTATTTCTTCCCCTGCTGTGTAGCTGGAATCTCTCGTTGCAGCATTTTCTTTCAAGTAAGTTAAAATTGATTTCGGTACCCCCCTTGTAACATCTTTAACTGAATACTTTACTGGAACTTTTACTAATCTACCCCTGTCAAGAACCATTGCAGAATCTATGTAATTGTTTGAAAAATGAATTTCGTAATCAGCTTCGTTTGGAATTATTCTACCGCCAACCGTGGCTCGATCAACACGCCAGGTATAATTGCATTTCCCTGAAATCCATTTTGTGTTTATACTGTCAAGTTTAAGTCGGGGATGATCAGTTATCTTAACTTTCATTCCATCAAATACAGGATTACTATCTTCTCCATTTAAGAATTGACTTTGATAAATAGGATAGTATCGATATTGAACTTTATATTTTTGATTAACACTCATTGAACTTGTTGAAGTCCTTCTAATAATTCCTTTTTCAAAATCTACTACATAATCAATATTTTTTCGATAAACATTGCCATTGTAATCAGTTACATTAAATTTATCATCATCGTTTATAAAAGGATTTTTAAGCTTTGTAAAATTTGTATCATAAAACTGGATATTATGATCTATTGTTGGTTTAAGTTTAAGAACAGAATAATTCTTTCCGGCAATCCATTTCCTATTTTGATAAAGACTATCTCTAAAGAAAAGTCGATACTCTTCGTTCTCTGGTACCAACAAATCATTAAGAACTTCTAAAACAACTTCACCATTTCCAACTCCACTTTCGTGAACTAAATTTTTTGTGCTCGTAGAAGTATAAACATAACCACTTGCTCTTGGCCCGGGAATGACCATTACCGTGTTAACGTCGAATTGTAATTGATTTGTTATCGGATCAACTATGATTTTTTTACTTGTTTCCGTTGGTGGAATTCCAATTGAATCTCCATGATCATAGGCAACAACTGCATAATAATATGTCTGTCCATTTATAACATTATTTGAATCAACATATGAATGAACAAGGCCACTGTTATTTCCTAAATAGTAATGAACACCTCTGCCTTGATATTGAACTGGATGAAATCCTTTCCAATAATCAGGAGCAATGGGATCCCATTGGCCATTTCCATTTATATCTACATAGTGTTCACCTACATCATATTTCCCATTCTTATTTGCATCTGTATATGGTTCAGGGCGTTTATCGACATCCCATCGGCATTCTCTGCCACTTAGATCTCTGAGTGGTTCGTATAGAAAGCTTGAACCACGTCCATCGGTAATTTTTTGTATATCGTTGAAAGTAGGGTCAGTGCTTCTATAAATAACATAGCCTTCAAAATCCTTGCCGGTTATTGGATCGATGCTTTCTTCGGCTCGATTGTCCCAATATAGTGTAACTTTTCGGTTACCAGGAACAGCATAAACGT
>CAKZPH010000191.1 GCA_937138605.1 uncultured Ignavibacteriales bacterium | reverse complement strand
GAAAGTTTCTCTGGAGGCAATTTTACCTTTTGCATATTTTTCAACATCATAAAGTCTCATACCAATTGGAGTTACTGCACCACTTCCTATTTTTAACTCTTTTATCAATCCATTCTCCAAAGAGATTAACAAAGCCAGAGAAATTCTACTTATCGCGACCGCTCTGCGTCTTCCTAGTTTATAAAATAACCCTCTGAAATCTTCGGGAGGTTTTGGTATAATTATTTTTGTAACAATCTCACCTTTTTTCAAGGCTGTTTTGTACGGTTGTAAGAGGAATTTTTGAAGAGAAATTTCACTAATTCTTTTTTCTGATTGAATTTGAATTTTTGCATCGTAAACAAGGAGCGGTGGAACACTATCAGCACATGGTGCATTATTCACAAAATTACCAGCAATCGTAGCTCTATTTCTAATCTGAAGACTTCCTAACATCGAAGCTGCATCTGCAAGAAGTGGAACATATTTTCTAATTACAGGATGTTCACAAATTTCAGCAAAAGTAACTGCAGCACCTACTTCAATTGAATCTTTTTTCTCCACAATCTTTCGCAACTCGGGTATCTCTTTTATATCAACTAAGGTTTTTATATCTATAAATCTTTTTGATTCAATATGAAATCCTGGAATTATATCCGTACCTCCGGCAAGTACTTTAGCTTTTGCATTCTGATTGAGAAACTTTAAAGCTGCATTAAGAGTCTTTGGTTTTTTGTATTCTAACTCTGGAATCATAAGCTTCCTCGCTTTAAGTCTTCAGGTCGTAGCTTTCTTTTAAGTAATACTTCTTCCAAGTTAATAGGCAAGTTGAAATATCTTTCACCAGTAGCATTACGAATTGCATTGTTAATCGCTGCAGCGGTAAGTTCTAATGTTGGCTCCCCTAGTGATTTAGCGCCCCAAGGACCGACGACTTCGTTACCTTCTACAAATATTGGAACTATTTCTCCTACATCCTTACTAGTTGGAATCAAATATTGATCAAAATTTAATTCGCGAGGGAATCCATTATACTTATCAAGCTCTTCGAAAACACCATAACCAACTCCCATCGTAACACCACCATAAACTTGTCCTTGAGCACCAAGCAAATTAATTATTTTTCCGGCATCATGAACTGCTGTAATCTTATCAACATAAACTTCTCCTGTAGTGATATTAACACGAACCTCTGCGACTTGACAACCATAAACGTATGTAAAGTAAGCATCGCCTCGGCCAGTCGATTCTTCCCAATGAACGTTAGGAGCAGGATACCAACCAATTGAAGCTAAACATATAGAATTTTTATATGCTAATGAACACAATTCAGAAAGATACATTTCTAGATTTTTATTTTTTGCAAAAACACGACCATTTACAAATTCAATTTCATCAATTGCTGAAAGATTCCAGTAATT
>CAKZPH010000190.1 GCA_937138605.1 uncultured Ignavibacteriales bacterium | reverse complement strand
TATGATTAGATAGTCTAAATACTCAGTCATTTAATTTAGCTTTTAATATAGACTGAACCACACTACCATCTGCTCGACCTTTTAGCTCTTTCATGGCTATTCCCATGACTTTTCCAAAATCTCTTGACGACTTTGCCCCTGTTTGCTGAATGATATTGTCTAGAATTTTAGATATTTCTTCTTCTGTTAGTTGTTTTGGAAGAAAAGACTTCAAAATTTCTAATTCCATTCTCTCTTTGTCCGCCAAGTCACTGCGACCAGCTTTATTAAAAATTTCTATAGATTCTTTTCTTTTTTTTACTAATGAATTTATAATTTTAATTTCTTCCTCTTCAGTAAGTTCTTTGTTGATTCCACTCTTTTCAAATTCAATAAACGCTGCACGAATTGAACGTAAAGTTTCTAATTTGATTTTATCTCCTGACTTCATTGCATCTTTAATAAACTCATTGATTTTTTCTTTTATCATATCATTCCCCCTAATTAAAGAAAAAGGCAGGATTATTAATCCTGCCTTCCTGAAGGTTTGATAAATTCACGAAGCTTTTTTCATTGTTGAGTAGTTAATTCTCAAACAATATGCTTTTCTTAATTCTTGCTGAATATCCGTTACTAATCCCATCTTACTGTTTTTATCTATCCTTAGAGAAACAATAATGCTTGGTAAGTCCAAACGTTTAGCGTACATTATTTTTTGAACTTGTTCAACTTTAACAATATTATCATCAATTTGTATTCTTCCATCTTTACCTACCCAGATATAAGATACCACACGTTTATTTTCTATTTTTTCAATAGCTTTTGCTTCAGGCAGGCTGAAAACTACTTTTACATCATGCTCACGAAGAGTGGTCGTGACCATAAAGAAGAGCAATAGCATAAACACGATATCAGGCATTGATGTCGTTGGTATTCCTTGTTTAGCTTTAGCTAATTTTTTTTGAAATTTCATAATTCTTACCTGAATGATTATTTAACAACTTCTGGTTCAGCAATTGAAATAATAATCGGGATCTTGTCTTTAATTTCATTTAATTGCTCTGTGTTTAAGTCAATCACACGTTTTCCGAATTTTTGTAGTGCATATTCCTCTCGAACTTCAAAATATGCTTCTTTCACCTGATCAAGTGCTTGAATGTATAAGTTATAACTTGTTTTAGCATCGGTCTTTACAGATACAATTAATTTTTTATTAGCAGGAAGCTCGATTTTTTCAATAATTCGTGGTTTAATCCGTTCCAGAATTTGAGTAAGTGTAACTACTTGATTGTCAAGTAATATATCTCCCGCTTCATTAATTAGAAGACTTGCCATTCTATCCTTTGGTACTTCAACTTTAACCTGCTCCTCTGGTGGAACGTACTCGGGAAGTGTCAAACCAATACCTGTATCAACATCTATTGTAGTTGAAACTAAAAAGAATAAAAGTAAAAGGAATGCAAGGTCTGCTTGTGATGCTGTAGGTATTTCTGCTTCTCTTGGCTTCTTTTTTCTTAACTGAGGCATCTTAATCAATCCTCTTTTAAAGTTTAAAGATTATTTCTGATTTTTTCTTAATGTAACTAAAGCATCAATTAGTTCAACTGAACTTTCTTCCATATCAACAACAATTTTATCAATTCTTGCGACAAAATAGTTGTAGAAAACTTGCAAAATCATTGCAACAATCAAACCGAAGAGAGTTGTTAACAATGCTACTGCAATACCACCAGCAACGATGCTTGGTGAAATTTGGTTTGCTTCTTTAATAGCGTCAAAGGCTTGAATCATTCCTTGAACTGTTCCAGTAAACCCTAACATTGGTGCAAGAGTTATAAATGTTGAGATCCAGATTAAACCTCTTTCAAGGAATGACATTTCAATTCCACCATAAGCTATAATTGCTTTTTCTGCTGCTTCAATTCCTTCATCGATTCTTAATAATCCTGCATGAAAAACGCTTGCTACAGGACCACGAGTATTTGCACAAACTTCCTTGGCTTTTTCAACACCACCTTCGTCTAATGCTTTTTTAACTTCAACAAGAAATTTCTTTGTGTTGATATTTGCTCTGGAAAGAGTCCACATTCTTTCAATTGAAAATGCTAAACCAGTAATAAGACATGCTAAAATAGGGTGCATGAAAAATCCACCAGAATTATACTTTTCTTGTAAAAAATTAAGTATGCCAGCGTCTTGAGCTTGTGCAATTAATGCATTAATTAAACCTAGAATTGCAGATAATTCCATTTTATATTATCCTCCAATGATTATTGATTTTGGTTATATATTTCAAGTTTAATTTTAAAAAATCGATACAATTTTAAGATTTTATTTAAGTAAAGTCAATCAAAGCTTTTTTGGAAGCGTACCTGAAAACGGTTGATAAAGTTAGCATAAATATAGTGAATTTTTTAACCATTCTTTAGATTTCAATACTACCCAACAGACTTCGAATGAGGATTTTCCATTTTTAAGTCTATTCTTTCCTCTGCAATCTGTATATGGTTTAAATCGTAAATAATTTTTGTAAAGATTCAAATAATTCTCCGCTGTTACAAAACTCTGAAATGACTCTATTGTTTTTAATCTTCTCATCAATTGTCGATTAACATTCTCAGAGATTTTGTTGGTCTTACTAATCTCAGGCTTTTCTTGATGTGTTAATA
>CAKZPH010000189.1 GCA_937138605.1 uncultured Ignavibacteriales bacterium | reverse complement strand
GTATTCGGTTTGCGGAGAGTTGAGGGATTTGAGGTAGCTGTTATAGAGGGGATAGCTAGTGGTGCTGTGGGGGTTGTCCCGACACTTGATACATATAGTTGGTATGACGGGATTGCCATTAAAGTTGATGTAGAATCGTCCAATTTAAGTAAAAATATCTATAATATACTTATAGATAATGAAAAAATAGATTTTGATGCGCAGATTTTAAAACAATTTGAGTGGAAAAATATTATTAATAAATTCTGGAACTCGGTATGGCAATCGTTGAGCGAGTCTCCCAAGAAGATTTAATTCTTTTCGAGATACTTAGGAATCCCGTTTTATTTTTTGAATTTATAAATAACATAGACAGAACTGAATTTGATGAGGAGTATGAGCTTACTTGGTATCAAAAGCAGTTCATGCTTGATTTTAACAGTTACGTAAGTATCTCTTGTGGTCGGTCGGTCGGAAAAACTGCAGCTTTATCGGCGCTTTTACTTTGGTATTTAATTTTTAATGTTTTTCCGGAGGATTATATTGTTTATACTGTTCCCAATCGAGTTCATTTGAGACCTGTTTGGACTAATTATTTAGTACGTTTATTGCGGGGTAATTCATTTTTGTCTCATTTTGTTGAATCGTCTAAGGGAATTAATGCACAGTCTTATGTAATTAGTACGAAGGTTGGTTCTTCTTTGGATTGTCGGATTGCTGGTACAAGTGGCACTGGTGTAAATGTTGTTGGAATTCATACGCCATTAGTAATTCTAGATGAGTCGGCTTTTTATCCGTTCAAAACATTTTTAGAACTACAACCGACATTAAAAACGTTTATTCGAGGATATAGTTTGAAAGTATCTGGTGTGCCAAACGGGTTGAGAGAAAAAAATGTTAATTGGCACTGTCAGTTTGAAAATAAGGATTATTCTAAACATCACGTATCTGCCTTTGATAATCCTAGGTTTACGGAGAAAGATAAACAGAATGCTATAGAAACGTTTGGTGGAGAGGATTCTGATGATTATGTTCACAATGTTTTAGGGCTTCCGGGACGCCCGGTTTTCGCTTTATTTGATCGAGACCTTCTTGAGATAAGTGAGTATCCTGTATTTAAGTTATCAATTGACGGCACTGAAGTTGGTGACAATTTGGCGATTATTACGGATAAGTTAGCAATCTTCCCTAGCTTGCCGCTAAAAGATGCTCCATGTTTCTTCGGGGTTGACCTTGGTTATACTGAGCCAACGGCAATTTTTATTTTATATTTGGACAAGCAAAATCGAATTAAATTTCATGGGAAAATAAAGTTAACTAAGGTCAATTATTTTGTACAGGAGAAGATTATTGATGTTCTAGACTCGAAATTTAATCCTCAATTTATTGCAATTGATCGTGGGGGTGTGGGAGAATCGGTTGTTTCAAAACTTCAGAATGACCTTAGCCTGACGCATAAAAATTACAAAACGAGGATATTCCCTGTATCTTTTGGCAGCAATATTATTTTGGGGACTAATCTTGATGGCAAAGAAATACAAATGAAAACAAAACCGTTGGCAGTGACGATTTTACAGGATTATTCTAACCAGCATAAGATTGTTTATTCATCTACCGATTTAGAAACCGTTTCTGAATTGGAGAGGATGACGTATGTAAAGACTCCTAATGGAGATATTATTTACAAAACTCTTTCGGAACGGGGGGGGAAGATTGGGGAGGATCACTTTACTTCGGCGCTTTTATGTGCGATTTTAGGATATTATATCAATGTAGATTTACATTTTTATAAAAAGGAAAGGAAAAAATTAGCGTCGCCAAAATTAAACATGTGGAGCATAAATTATGGAAAATAAATTAGCAAAAAAAGCGTTCGCAGCTGTCTATGAGCCTAATGATGGATTTGTTTGGAGTAATCAGACAACGTATTTTTCTTCTAGTAAAGATGAAAGTTATGAGGATATTGTTAGGGAGTGTCGCTTTTTTTATAAAACTGACCCGATTGTAAGTACGGTTATTAATAAGTTAGTTGAAATTGGGATTACTCCGATTGAGATTGATGTATCTGACTTATCTCCAAACGAGACAAAAATTTTTACGGCAAAGCTGAATGAAATTCACAAATTTTTGCGTGAGTGTGCTTTAGAGTATTTAATAACTGGGATGGTTATTCCTGAGATTGTTTTTGAACCAATCTCCAAGGAGGAGATTAAGAGTATCGGTATTAAAAAGTATAACAAGATTTATCTTCCCACTTCAATGTGGGTACGAAATTCTGAGCACATTAAAATAAAGACAACGTTTTTTGGAGCAGATAAGCCGTTGTATTTGATAAGAGTACCGCAGGAATTAGTATCCTTTATTAAAAGTGGTGGAGTTTATTTAGATGGTACGAAAGATGAAAAAGGTTTTAACTGGTTGGTTCAATTTTTCCCCACTTTTGTTGAGCAAGTTAAGAAGGGAAATGTCGAAATTCCGCTTGATAATCAATTGATTGTGAGAAGGATATTCTTATCGGATTC
>CAKZPH010000188.1 GCA_937138605.1 uncultured Ignavibacteriales bacterium | reverse complement strand
CATCTCTAAATAATTTTTATATCTTTATTTTCTAAATCCACAATTTAGCGCAGAATTGAATTACCAAATACTTGTTTAGTTCCAAAAATTAAAAAATTTTTCTTTGAACAGGTTATTAACAGTATTATCCAGAGTGATTTTGAAAGACTCATTAATTTTAGCTATTAACATAAAAATCAACTTTTAATATTTATGGCTCCGCCTCCTCAATCACAACTTTTTATAATTAACTCATTATAATTAGTATTACTAATTAAATATAATACTTATTGAAAATAAAGTTAATTTTGTAATGTAAGATATTTATTACAGGGATTTAAAGAAAAATTTTGGTTATTCAGCTTAACCAATAGAACACAATTAAAAATTTAACTTAATTACCACCTTATATTTCTAGTTGTTATAAATTAGAAAATATTTAACAAATCCTAAATTCATTTAAACCTTAAGCAACTTAAAGAATATTAACCAACAATAAATTATTTAAATGCTTTTTTATTTTTCCTTTTATCACTACCGTAATAATAATAATAGTATTTATAATAAGATCCATACCCATTAGTCATATTGAACTTATTTAAAATCACCCCAGCAAAGCTATTACTAACCGATTTAAGGATTGTTATAGATTCTTTGATAAGATCAAGTCGTGTCTGATTTACAGAAGCAACAAGAATTGTGGCGTCAACATAATTTGACAAAACACCTGAATCTGATACCGCAATTGTTGGGGGTGAATCAATTATAATAATGTCATAATTATTATAAAGTGATTTTAAGAAATCTTGGATTTCTTTGGATGTTACTATTTCTGCAGGATTAGGTGCCATTGTTCCACTAGGGATAAAGTCAACGTTTTTTATTAGAGTGGTTTTAATTATATCTGAAATATTAAGTTTATTGAAGAGAAAATCTGTTAAACCTGGTATTTTTTCTGATTTTAATATTTTATGTAACCTTGGTTTTCTTAAGTCTAAGTCAATCAATGCTACTTTTTGATTTGTCATAGCAAAAGTAGCAGCAAGATTTGCAGCAATAAAAGTTTTGCCATCTTTTGGAGTTGGACTTGTAACGAGAATGGATTTAATTGGTTTATCAAGTAATTTAGCAAATTGAAGCTTCATTTTTGCTGAAAGAAAAGCCTCTGTAGGAATCGACTCGGGCCGACTAAGAACTATAATTTCGTGTTCTTCATCAAAGTTATCTTCAAAATCACGTGCATCAGGTATCCAAGAGAGCACATTGGCGCCATAATTTTGAACGTCTTCTGGAGTTCTGACAACAACATCAAAAAATTTTTTAAGGAAAACAAAACCCGCAGCTAGACCAAATCCTAAAATAAAACCGATAATTACTATTAATTTTCTATTTGGTTTAGATGGAGTATTTGGTACTCGAGCTGGATCGATAATTTCAACATTACTTGGAATTGATCTTTCAGAAATAACAGCCTCTTGATATTTCTCTTCGAGAAGTAAATACAATTTTTCATTGCTCAAGCGTTCTCTTTCGAGTCGGGCAAACTGAATAGATTGAGCTGGTAACTGATTAAATCTTGCTTCGAACGATTTTAATACGTTTTTAAGTTCTGTAGCACGCGCAAGTGCAGATTTAACTTCCAAATCAAGTTTTAGAACTTCAGTAGAAAGCTGTCTGAGTTCGGACGGTGTATAAGCAGTTAAGCTTGATTCTATTTGAGTAAGTTTGGAATTAAGACGTTGCTGTAAATCTCTAATTGAATTTGCATATTGAATAACATTAGGATCGTTTTCTGGATTTTTTAAATTTTGTTGAGCAATTACAACTTCTTTTTGGACTTCTAACCGGGCAATTTGTTCCTGAAGAGTTTTTATGTATGGTTCAGCGGCTAAACTTTCTATATATTTACTTATTTCTTTATCTTTTTCAGATAAAGTTTTTCTAAACTCCTCGAGAGCTTTCTGTTTTGAGGCTGCTTCTATTTCAGCAGCTTTCATTTGAGATTCAAAATCTGATATTTGTTGAACGAGTTTTGTGGCTTGTTCATCAAGTGCAACAACGTTAGTTTGTTTTTGAAATTCACTTACTCTATTTTCTGCTTCTTTTAATTGGTTAGCTTTGTCTTCTCTTTGTTTTTCCAAAAATTCCCTGGTAAGAGTAAATCTCGTTCTATTTGATTTAAGATTATATTCATAATATGCATTAATATAGGCATTAACAATATATGCGGCTTCTACTGGAGATGGAGAGTCCGATTTAAATAAAATAATATCAAGCCCACGTTTTTGTTCAATTTTAATTCTTTTTTTTAGCGTTCTTGAAAGTGGTTCAAAGTTTTTTAGACCTTTCTCGGGATGCCTTAAATCTTTAAGTGTCAAGTATAATTGCGTAAATATTTCTGGTTTATTCAAGCTGTCTAATATATATTTTGCCGCAAATTCGGAAATAGTTCTACTTTTTAGAATTTCTAATTCATTGGCAATATACCTATCAGAGCCAAATTCCTGGAATTGTTCAAAAAGCGGACCCGATAACAAATTCGATCTTGGTATAGTTATTTTAATCGAACCTTGTGCAGTATACACACTGCGAGCGCTTAATGCATAAAAAACAGCCACGGCAAAGGCTACGGCAAAAATAGCGAATACAGTCCACTTATGTTGTAAAAAGATAATTAGGTAATCTCTAAATTCTCTTTGTTTCGGTTGAGTTTCATTAATTGTTAGATTGTCCATAAAAACTCCAAAAACTTATCTTGTTATGTTCAAGATTAGAATAATTAATGATACTGACGCTGAGATTAAAGATGTTATAATGGTCGTATAATCTCTAACATAGAGCTTTGGTTCTCCTGGAACCATTATAATATCGCCAGGTTTTAGCCGAGGAATGTTTTCAATATTCAAATTTGGATTTTTACCGTGCATCAGGTCATCGAAATTAAATTTTTGAAAATTTGTTTTACCCTCTTCGGTTGTTCTGTATAATCTAATATCATCTAAAAATGCATCTGGAGTAGGACCACCGGCGTAAGATAGTAAATCAATTACCCTTGAGTTTTCAGGAACATAATATTTACCTGGAAATCTAACATATCCCCAGATGTTTACCATTATATTTACATATCGTGGATCACTATAGTCATAAAATCCACCCTGAGGATTGTATCTATTATCCGTAGGTGCACCTATACGAATATCCTGTGCACTTAACTGAATTATTGTTGAAACAAACAATAAAAAGAAAATTTTAACTTTCATTTTTCTCCTTATTTAAGGAATTCTATATCAAAATAATTTTTAATTATGTAATTGATTAAGTAATATGTTAATAAAATAATAAAAATAAAACTTATTAAACTCTTCACGTTAAATTTAATACGAATTCTTCGAAATCTAACTCCTCGCCAGCCACATTCGTGACAGCGGTAGAACGATAGAATTTTTGTTCTATTAATGGATTTTTCAAAAATGTTTCGACCACGAGAACGATAAACTTTGTCAGTAGAAAAACACATTGGACAAATCTTTGTACTGGGCGGCGGTTGCGACATTATTGAAATAACTCTCTTTTTTAATTTTTACTGAGTTTATCTAAATCTAAATTCAAAGATAAAAGAAAATTAATTATGTTCAAATACATTAAAGAATATATTTAATTATTTCTTAGAGATTAATTTCTCTAAATTTTAATTTATTATAATAAAATTTGAAAATACTGAGCAATATATTAGTTGTAAGTTTATTCTGACCAAAGAATAAGCAAAATTCTTTCAATGATATTACAGTAACAAAAAGAGCATAATTAAAGAATTGATAAAAAAGAATTCAAATAAATTAGGTTTTTTGAACTAAATGAAAATAAATTACTTAAGCTCATATTTAAGTAATAGTTTAATATATAAAAATTTTCTATTTTTACTACGATGGTATTAATATGCTCAAAATAATTATGGAATTCTTATTTTTTTAAGATCAGCTCTTCAATCTAATAATTATTTTGGATGAATTACAAATTTTTCAAAACTTCTCGACGTTTGAATAAAAAAGTTTACTATTCAAAAGATAATTGATAAACACGATATTAATTAAAATGGAAAATAGTTTTATGATTATAACGGATGAGCTGTAAGAACCAATTAAAAATCCAACCACAAATTGTTTTCAAATTTAATCAGAACTGAATTTGTAAGTCATAGATATAAAAAAGAAAAGCCGCCGACTAAATAGCGGCTTTTCTATTTGATCCAAAATATTAATTAAACATGTATCTAAATCCTAATTGAATTCTATAAACATCAAATATTGTGGCAGATTTCTGGAAGGTGGTACTGATGAGTTTGCCACCAATATTTCTTAATCTAAATATCGGTTTACCCTCTGTGTCAACTCCCCTATAAATTAAAGGCGAAGTTGTAGTGAATGTATTACCAACACCCCATTCTTTGTTTAATAAATTTGTAAAATTCAGTACATCAAGTCTAATTTGGAGGCTATTTCTATTACCAAGGAATTGTCCATAAACTTCCTGAACTAAACTTAAATCAGCACGAAAGATCATAGGCATAAACACGGCATTTCTCTCGGCATACTTACCACGATTTTTGCTAAGGTATTTATCTTGTTGTATAAATGCTTCCCAAGCATTCTTTTGTTCATCGACTGTAAAAGTAACACCACCTTCAGAATATTGTTCAAAATACATTTCATCTTTGTTTTTAGGTATATAAATTAAGTCATTAGTTGTACCTCCATCACCATTCATATCACCAGCATAAACATAACTTGCATTACCTTGAGTAAAACCATCAAGAATAAAAGACAAAGTGGTGGAACCGAAGTTAAAGTAATCGAATTTATATGAGAGAGCTGCAAAAACGCGGTGACCAGGTGAGTTTACTGAGAATCCTAAACCTGGATTATTTCCATTTCCTGAATGCTGATTATTATTCCATGAACCAAAGGCGATTGACCCTGGGTCAACTGTGTTTTTAGCAACACCATAATCGTAAGCTACTTTGAGATACCAATTATCAGTAAATGGTTTTTCAAGAGCTGCAGTAATATTCCAATAATAACCTACACTTTGATTCTTTAAAACGATTGCATTATCAATTTTC
>CAKZPH010000187.1 GCA_937138605.1 uncultured Ignavibacteriales bacterium | reverse complement strand
TTTGAAGGAGCAGGTCTTGGCCTTACAATAACCGAAAAACTAGTTAAGATGATGGGAGGTGAAATTAAAGTAGAAAGTGAAGTTGGAGTAGGTTCTGTTTTTACGGTTGTTTTCCCTACTGTAGGAATTGTGGAGATTGATGAAAGATTATTGAGCCAATTAAAAGATATAGATGATAATTCATTTAAACCCTTGATTGTCCTTATTGATAACAATAAAGATGAGGCATTCTATCTAGAATCATTGATGACTAGATTAGGAGTTGATTTTGTTGTGATCCAGGATGGTAGAAAATTATTCGGAATCATAAAGCACAAAAATGTTGATCTTGTAATATATTCAATAAATTTAATGAATGAGGAGGAGGCAAAATCAGTTATTTCTGATTTGCGAGAAAACTTGAAAATTGAAAGTCTTAAAGTACTTGCAATTCGAAGTTCGAACATTATCTCTGATGGATTTCGATTAAAAAATTTAGGGTTTAACTCAGTTATAGAAAAACCCTTCTCCTTTGAAGATCTTGCTCGAGAAATTTATAAACTTGTTTCATCTACTAAATAACTTGTATTCAGGAGATGATTGATATGAGAAAAAAATTATTTGCCCTGGCAATACTGCTTCTCTTTTTCTTTGTGACATGTAAAGAAGTTAAAAAAAATAAAGAACTTGAAAACGCAACTCAAACCGAAGCTTTTCAATTAGAAAAATTATTACCTACAGACATTGATTTTGCCGCAGAGCCATTATTAGTAACATTCAGGGAAAAGAAAATGATTAACTCGTTTGATGAATATAGAAAGGTTCATTACTCTGGATTAGATGAGTCTAAAAAGAAAGTTGTAGAGATGATTCTTGATTTCATTGAACCTCTTAATTTCGTAAAAAGTGTTACAGGAGTTTATGTTGAACACATAAATAATGTATCATTTAGTATAGTTTATAATCTTTTCGATAATTCAGAAAATGCAGAAAAAGCAATAGGTTACATTGAACAGCTTTATATGGAGCTAATCGGAAGTACTTTCAAAGAAGTTAACGATAAGAGAATAATAGGAGAAAACCAGAAAGTTCAATACACACTACTTTCGGATATTCCCGTTTATTTGGCGTTGTATAGGAGGGATAACATAGTTGTTATGCTTTTTGTACCTACCAAAAGTATTTTTCCAAGAGTATTTCCAATTAGTGCCCTAAAATTTCATAAGAAAGATAAATATTATTTTTATAGTGGTTTGCCAGAATTCACGAAAGTTGACACACCCAAAATTGCTGAATTAAAAGTTCCAACGGACGATTATTTCATTCCTAACACGGCTATGCTTCGAGAAGCCGCAGAAGAGAGATCAAAACTTTGGATGGAATATTTCTCAAAATTTTCAAAGAACGCTGAAACTATAGCAACGGAATTCTTTAAACTTTCCGAAAATAGATATTTAGATCTAGCGATGTCTCTAATCGATTTAAGAAATACCAAAGAACTTATTCCATTGAAATTCCCTGAGTGGTACAAAGAAGGGATCGAACAGAAAATCGGTTCCAATATTAAAGTTAGCTTAACTTCTCATAAACCGTCACAACCAAGATACTCTAAAATTCACCTAGAGGGAGGAGTTCGCTATCAATATCCTAAATTAGGATTTGCAGATTATGATTTTATATTGCGAGGAAATAAAAGTGCAAGAAAAGCTAGAATCTCATTCTCGGTTTTTGGTCACTATCTGAAAATTGTCGATATAAAAATTTTGTAATCAAACTAATTTTTCTTTTTAGTTACGCTTTGATTAAACTTGTTTGAAATTTTCTTTAGTTTGTTTTCATTGTTTAAAGAAATTATTTGGCTCACACTTTAATAAAGATCTGCTTTAATTTTTAGTTTTTCATTATTCAATTTCATCCTGCATTATTATAATTTTGTAGTATAAAAAATAATGGTGTTAATATGTTTGTGGTTATTATTGCACTTCTTTTAGTCTTTGGTACTCAACATGTTCATTCCAATGAAGCTAGATTATTGAGATACCCGAATTCGTCAGAAGATAAAATAGTTTTCGTTTATGCGGGTGATTTGTATTTGGTGAATAAATCAGGAGGCGTTGCTAGAAAAATTACTTCCTCTGAAGGTTATGAAATGTTTCCAAGGTTTTCCCCCGATGGTAAACTCATTGCATTTTCAGGTGAGTATGATGGAAATAGAGAAGTATATGTCATGAATGCAGAAGGTAGTTCACCAATTCGTTTAACTTATTCGATGGATATACCTGGTCTACCTGAAAGAATGGGTCCTGATAAAATTGTTATGGGTTGGCATCCTGATGGGGAGCGAATATTATATCGTTCACGTCATGAAAGTTTTAATGCGTGGATTGGCCACTTATATCTTGTTAATAAAAATGGTGGATTACCGGAAAAACTTCCACTTCCGCGTGGGGGCTTTGCTAGTTTTTCACCCGATGGAAATAAACTCGTCTATAACAGAATTTTTCGTGAATTTAGAACGTGGAAAAGATATCGAGGTGGTCAGGCAGATGAAATTTGGATTTATGACTTTGTAACAAAAAAGACTGAAGCTATTACATCCAATGATGCTCAAGATATAATTCCGATGTGGTACAAAAATAAAATTTATTTTCTTTCTGATCGTGATGGAAGAATGAACATTTATTGTTACAATCTTTCTACAAAAGAAACAAAAAAAATAACCAATTTTGAAAAATATGATGTCAAATTCCCTTCACTAGGCAAAGGTGAAATTACTTTTGAGAATGGAGGATATATTTATCTCTTAAACTGTGAAACTGATGAATATAAAAAAGTATCAATTTATATTTACGATGATAATCTTACTGCTCGTAACAAAATTTTGAACGTTAAATCTTTCATTACTCAATACGAAATTTCGCCTGATGGTAAACGGGCATTATTTACTGCACGTGGAGAAATCTTTACTGTACCAGCAGAAAAGGGAATTACGAGAAATATTACTAACACTTCGGGTATTCACGAAAGAAGTGCTGTTTGGTCACCTGATGGTAAATTCATTGCGTATGTTTCTGATAAAACGGGTGAAACAGAGATTTTCATAAAACCACATGATGGAAAAGGAGAAGAAATTCAGTTAACAAAAGGAGCAGATACTTACAGATTTGAATTAAAATGGTCACCTGATAGTAAAAAGCTTTTATGTTCAGATAAAAAAATGCGTCTGTATTATGTCGATATTGAAACAAAAAAAGTAAAACAAGTTTTTCAATCCGATAGATGGGAAATAAGAGATTTTAAATGGGCGCCTGATAGTCGATGGATCGCATTTGTTAGTCTTGAACCAAGTGGATTTGTAGTAGTCAACCTTTATTCACTTGAGACGGAGAAAGCTGTAAGAGTTACCGACGAATTTTTTAATTCCTACTCACCTGAGTTTGATAGAGATGGCAAGTATCTATTTTTCTTATCTGATAGAGATTTTAATCCTGTGTTAGGAGCGTTTGAAAGGAGTTTTACCTATAATGATATGGCTAAAATTTATGGGGTAACGTTACGCGATGCAGAAAAAAATCCATTCGAATATGTTGATGATGAAGTATCTATTAGTATTGATAAATCTGAAGAGAAATCCAGGTCGGATAAGAAAGAAACAGAGAAAAAAGAGATTGATGTTAAGAAGGCAATTCAAATAGATCTTGAAAGAATTCAAGATAGAATTTTTGAATTACCGATTGAAGCAGGAAATTATTCAACTTTGAGGTCCATTAGTGGAAAAATTTATTATTTAAAAGTTTCAAGAGGTGGAAAATCAACCTTAAAAGTTTTTGATTTCAAGAAGAAAAAAGAATCTGAAATAGCTCAAATCGATGGATATGAAATTTCGTTTGATGGAAAGAAAGTTTTATACAAATCAGGTAATACCTATGGTATTGTTGATTTAGGCGATAACATTAAAGTTGGTGATGGGGCTTTGAATCTTAATGATATGACTACTACAATTAGTCGTAAAGAAGAATGGTCTCAAATTTTTTGTGAAAGCTGGCGACAGATGAGAGACTTTTTCTATGCTCCAAATCTTCATGGAGTTGATTGGGAAAAAGTCAAAAAAGATTATGAAGAACTTTTGCCTTATGTTTCTCACCGAGCAGATTTGACTTATTTAATTGGTGAAATGATTGGTGAATTAAATGCTGGACATGCGTATGTAGGTGGAGGAGATTTACCTAAAGTTGAATCAATGCCTGTTGGCCTTTTAGGCGCTGAACTAAAATTTGATCAAAAGTCAGGATATTATGTTTTTGATAAAATTCTACCGGGAAGAAATTGGGATGAAGCAACACGTTCACCTTTAACAGAAATTGGTGTTAATGTAAAAGAAGGAGACTACTTGCTGGAAATTGATGGTGTATCACTAAAAGAAGTTAAAAATCCATATGAATTACTTGTCAATAAATCTAACAAGGAAGTAAAAATAAGAGTCAATTCGAAACCGACAGTAGAAAATTCTAAAGAGTTTATTATTAAGACAATATCCAGTGAAAATGGATTAAGATATTTCGATTGGGTAGAAACAAATCGTAAAAAGGTTGATAAAGCTACAGATGGTAAGGTAGGTTATGTTCATATTCCGAATATGGGATTGGATGGATTGAATGAGTTCGTAAAATATTTTTATCCACAAATAAGAAAAGAAGGTTTGATAGTGGATGTTAGATACAATGGTGGTGGATTTGTTTCTCAAATGATAATTGAAAGATTACGTAGAGTTATGACAATGGCAGGTATAGCAAGAAATTCAAAAGTTGTGACAACTTATCCTTCTGCTGTTTTTCTTGGGCCTATGGTGTGTTTGGTGAATGAATTTTCTGCCTCCGATGGTGATATTTTCCCATACCAATTTAAGAAAAACAATTTAGGACCTGTGATTGGGAAAAGAAGTTGGGGTGGTGTGATTGGAATTAGAGGTACGCTTCCTTTTGTAGATGGTGGTTATTTGAATAGGCCTGAGTTTGCTAATTTCAGTGTAGAGGGAGAATGGATACTTGAAGGGGTAGGAATGGAACCAGATATTGTTGTTGATAATGATCCAGCTAAGGAATTTGATGGAATTGATGAACAACTCAATAAAGCTTTAGAAATCTTGAAAGAAGAGATGAAAAAGAAACCAGTTAAACTACCTGAAATTCCACCGTATCCAATAAAAAAATGATAAGTAGTTTTTCAGGCAAATTTTTTGAAGATATTCTAAAGTAAAAAAAATTGAGAGATTATAATGGGATGTAGTAAAAATAACTTCCCTTCAGATTTATCAATAGATACAGTTCGAAAATATGTAGTGGGTATTGATAAAAAAGTAAAACTTCTTGATGGAACAGAGAGACAATATATTTATTTCGATAATGCCGCAAGTACACCCACTATGACTTTTGTTCAGGATGCAGTAAATGAAATACTTCAATGGTATTCTGGTGTTCATCGTGGTGCAGGAATTAAATCTCTTATTGCAACAAAGGCTTATGATGATTCCAGGGAAATTGTTGCGAATTTTGTAAATGCAGATTTACACAATAACACAGTTATTTATGTCAAGAATACAACCGAAGCAATTAATAAAGTTGCATATAGATTGAATCTGTCCAAGGATGATGTTGTAATTTGCTCTTTAATGGAACATCATTCTAATGACTTGCCCTGGCGGAAATTTACAAATTTGATTCATTCTGAAATTAATGATGATGGCACTTTAGATTTAAATGATCTTGAGTTTAAAATCAAAAAGTACTCAGATAAGTTAAAATTAGTAGCTATCGCTGGAGCCGCTAATGTGACAGGAGTAGTTAATCCCATTTACGAAATTGCAGAGATGGCTCATAATGTTGGTGCGATGATTCTTGTTGACGCAGCTCAATTAATTCCCCATAGAAAAATTGATATGAAATCAGATGATGATGTTCAACATATAGATTTTCTGGTTTTTTCTGCTCATAAAATGTACGCGCCATTTGGAACAGGAGTTCTAATAGGTCCAAAAAAAATTTTCGAGAAAGGCGACCCGGAACTTGTAGGAGGTGGAACAGTCAAGCTTGTTACAGAGACAGAAATAGAATGGACAAATCTTCCTGACAAAGAAGAAGCAGGCACACCAAACTTAATTGGAGCTGTTGCTCTTGCTGAAGCTATTCAAATGCTCGAATTTATTGGGATGGATAATGTAGCACATCATGAAATGGCATTGACAGAATACGCTCTACGGAGGTTTAAACAATTTGATGAGATAGATTTAATAGGGCCTAAAGAATTTTCATCTTATGAAAATAAGCTTGGTGTAATTACTTTTAATTTGAAAGGAATGCATCATGCACTAGTATCTGCAATTCTTTGTTATGAAGGTGGTATAGGAGTAAGAAATGGATGTTTTTGTGCTCACCCTTATGTGAAACGTTTACTTAAAGTTTCTGACGAAGATGCTATAGAGATGAAAAAAAATATTCTTAATAATGATAGGTCTAAACTACCAGGTGCTGTGCGTGCAAGTTTTGGTATTTATAATACTAAAGAGGAAATTGATGATTTTGTAGAACAAATTGAAAAAATTATTAAAGGTGAATATAAAGGTAAATATGAAATGAATAAGAACTCGGGTTCTTTCCAACCAGTTAATTTTGAAATCGATTATAAAAATTATTTCATACTTTAGCGCGGTCTCAAAGGCGTTGAGTAATTATTTTACTTTCAAACAGAATTTGATAGTGATAGAGTGAAATTGAACTTGCATAATTTGATTATTGAAAATTAGTTCTAATTCTCCAATCCACAATTTTAATTTTCTTACCAATGATTACGGGATTTAAGTCAATTTCCTCTATTTCATCAAAATGCCATATTAATAGAGAAATTTTTTGGACAATATTTGCAAGCTCATCAATGTTTGTTTTTGTTCGTCTATATCCTGTAAGAATAGGGTAAATTTTTGATGATTGAATCAATTCAATTGCATCACTTTTAGATAGTGGAGCAATTCGGAAATTTTTATCTTCTATAACTTCCACAAATTTCCCACCGGCACCGAAAAGTACAACTGGACCAAACGATTTATCTCTAACTGCCCCAATTATGACTTCTACATCTCCTTTGTAAAATGTTTGAATTTCATAACCATCGATTTTTTGAATTAAATTACGAGCTGATAATTTTTTCGATAATTCCTGAAAGCTATTTATTAGTTCTTTCTTGCTTTTTATATCTAGAATTACTCCGCCAATTTCGGTTTTATGAGAATAAATTGAACTGCTTGCCTTAAGCACACAAGGAAAGGTTACATTTTTAAGATTTCTTTTCAGTTCACGGATATTATTGAAATAAAAGTTATTTATAAAAGGTAGTTTCAATCGTTTTAGTATTAATTGGGAATCTGTTGATTTTATGAATTCTTTTATAGAGGAATTGGTCTCGTATTTCATCAAAATATATTTTATGGCGTTATAGGTTTTTTGATCAAGTGTATATGATTCTTTTATATTTTTTCTTTTATGCCGTGTGTAATAGTAATGGAAAACATTCTTAATAACCTTTGGAGCAAGTTCAATTGATTTAAGAATTACGGCATCATTAAAATTTCCTTCTTTCCATTTATTCCAAAAATTAGGTAGTGGAAATGTTACAATTATCATTGTTTTTTTTATTGCCTTTTGAATATCATACATAGATTTAATTACTTCATATGCGTCGATCATAACAGGTTCCACAAAAATTACAATCAAAGCATCTACGTTTTCATCTTCAGCAATGATTTTTGTTGCCCTTTCATAGGTTTTTGCATCAGCTCCGGGCAACATATCAACTGGGTTATTCAAACTACCTTCAGGGTGGACAATCTCTTTTAATCTTTGTTTAGTTAAATCGCTCAAATCTGCCAGTTTAAGTCCATTCTTTTCTAATTCATCAACACAAAGGATTGCAGGTCCGCCTGCATTTGTTATGATCGCAATTTTGTTTCCACGAATTTCTGGCAGGTGTAAAAGTACTTTTGCTGTTTCAAACATTTCCTCTATTGTCTCTGTTCGTATACAATTACTTTGAGTAAGAGCAGCATTCACAATATCATCCTCACTTGCCATTGCACCAGTGTGTGAGAGAGCTGCTCTTGAGCCACTTTTAGTTCTGCCAGCTTTTACTACAATAACAGGTTTCTCGTTTGTAACATTTTTTGTGAGATGAAAAAACTCTCTCCCATTTTCAAAAGATTCAAGATACATTGTAATAATCTTGGTTTTATCATCAGAATACCAGAATTCAAGTAAATCATTTTCATTTACGTCTGCCTTGTTACCAATGCTAACAAATTGTCCAAAAGTATAACCTGTTTCTTTAATAGTATTTAAAACAGCAGCAGCTAATGCACCACTTTGTGAAAGAAATGAGATATATGAGTATCTTGGTACTTCAGCGGCAAAAGTCGCATTTAACTTGATTTCCTCACTTGTATTGATTAATCCCATACAATTAGGTCCAATAATTCTAATGCTGTTAGCTTTGCAAAATTCTATAATCTGTTTTTCTAATTTCGCTCCTTCATCTCCAACTTCGCGAAATCCTGCTGTGATGATTATAATTGACTTTATCATCTTTTCATTACACTCAACAATACTATCATAAACTAAATGTTTAGGTAACAAGATTATTGCTAGATCAATTTTCTCATCTATCTCTTTTATTGATTTATGACATTTGATGCCAAGAATTTCATCTCTATTGGGGTTGGTAATAAAAATTTTACCAGTGAAACCGAAACTCAACATTTGTTTTAGTATTTCGTATCCAATTGATTTTTCTTTAGCGGATACTCCGACTAGTAAAACCGATGAAGGATAGAAAAATTTTGTTAATGAATCTTTTTCCGACATTTTTTACCTATTTGTTGTTATCTTACATTGTTAATATAAGTTTTGATGAGAATTTTTAATAAAGAAATTAAACTTAACAGCAAAATGATTGAAAACATTAAAAGAAAACTTGAACTAATTTTCTGGGTGGCAGGATTGATCATTTTATTTTTTATTGAACCGGAAAGAGTAAGTTTTAGTATCTGTCCACTACATAATCTTAATTTGTGGTGTCCTGGTTGTGGGCTTGGCAGTTCGATTCATTATTTACTACATTTTGATTTATTAAAATCCTTTCAAGTTCATCCGATTGGATTTTTTGCATTTATCGTAATTCTTTACAGATTAATACAACTCATCAATAATAATAACAGGAGAACTTATAATGGCTAACATCTTTTCTTATCTTCCGGAGTTGGAAGGAGACGAACTAATTTACGTTCAAAATCTTGCAAAGGATTATGATGAATATCATATGCAACAATTTGCAAATATCTATAGAAGCAGAAGAAAGGATCCGATGATGATATTAATTACAACATTAATCGGTTTTCTTGGTATTGCTGGAATTCAAAGATTTGTTCTTGGACAAATTGGTATGGGACTCCTTTATCTTTTAACGGCAGGAATTTGTTTTATTGGCACGATAATAGACTTAATTAATTATAAGAAATTGACCTTTGAATATAATCTAAATGTAGCAAGAGAAGTAGCGAGCATTGTGAAAGGTTTATAGATACTCGATCGTTAAATTTTGTAAAGAAAAAAAGCTGTTACAGTTAAAATTAATGTAATTATAGAAACTGCTAATAAGTAGTTAGAAGCTTTCAAATAATTCTGGTATAAACTTTCCCATTTGCTTATGGGATTTTTATAATCCCAATAAATTATTCTTCTGACTTTCGGAAAGAGATATCCGACAAAGTAAATGTGATAAAATATTTGAATAAAAAGAGAAAGCCAAACCAGTAATTCGAGATTAATCGAATTCAATAAGCTGAAAGCAATAGAAAGAATAACAAACATAAGAATGAAAATTCGAAAAGTAATTGAGGTAATCAATAAAGCTGAAAGCACAAATTTCATTGTTATTTGTTTGGGAACGACGGGCACAAAAATTAACCCTTTGTTGAACACAGACACAAAAAAATAATCGAAGCCAAAAAGCAAGGCAGTAAAGATTGTAATTAGTTTAAAGAATGTATCTTCCACTTTTTAGACCAACTTTTTCAAGTAAAATTAGAGAAAATGAACTATTGTGGTTGAAGTCTCAGCAATTTGAATTCAGAATATTTTTCTTTTTTGGTTTGAAGTAAGATATATTCACCGTTTAACCACTTAAGAATTTGATCCTTATAGTTCTTATGAGCTACATGTCCAGATTGACCTGAAGTAATGATTATAAGGGAACTGTCAATTCGCGAAAGGTCCACAATTTGTCGCATTGATGGACCCAGATAATTTTCAAAAGGTGATTGGAAACGAAAGCTAGTGTTCAATAAAGTTGTTTGGTCACCACCGATGCGATAAGAACTCGAGTTTATTACTTTATCAACAATAGAAGATTTACCACTAAACAAATGGCGAAATATAACCTGATGATGTTTTCCCCATTGCCATTGATAAATATCATTACCGTACTTTTCTTGCAGATTTTCTATTGCTTCAATAAGGGATATCCTAATTATGTCATTCTTTGTTTCGATTCTTTCTGTTTTTATGTTGTCGAAAATAGAGAGCGTATCATTAGGTATTTCTTTGATAATCAAATTATAGATAACCCTGAGTGGAACATTACCTACTATTAAAAATTCTTTGTATAAATCATCACCCATTTCATCGATAAAAGTGTTTTCTAAAAGTCGAATCAAAAATTCCTGATAAATTGTTGAAGGTACATCATATGTTTTCATTTCACCAGTCCAGTAGCGGAACATTTCAATAGCTTTGTAAATAAATTCATCTTTGATTCTAACATTTTCAAACGATTCCACAATTTTTTTCGAAATATCAATTGCGAAAGGAGATACAACATCCATTTGAAATTTAATAAAATCATCGATTCCAAATTTTTCTTTAGATGAAAGTAATTGTTGAATTCTTTTTGCACGAGAATGAGGTTCCCACAACGAACCAATTAAATTTTTTGAATTTTCAGAAGGGGGATTATTGTTTGTGGTAATAAATCCTTCTTCTGGATTTAATATTTCAGGTTGAACTTCAAAGCTTAAAAATCCTTTCCAATCATTTTCTGATAATGATCCATCTTTTGGTAAAAGATGATTTTCAATTTTTTTTATTGGGATTTTACCTGCAGCTTTATAAAAAATGTTTCCATCTATATCAGCACAAAGAAAGTTTTGAGCTGGGGAACCAAAGTGTCTTAGAGCGTCTTTAAATTCAAGATAATCTTTTGCTTTATTGATTTTGTAGAATGTCATCAGTTCATCACTGAGTTCATAACCTGTCCATCTCATTGAAAGAAAGGGGATATTTTTCTTTTTTCTTAAAAGTGCGTTACCGAAATTAATTATTGGACCACGGATAGTATGTGGAATTTTAATAATTACATCGGATGAATCTTTCACTTTAATTGTATCTACACGAAATGATAACTCTTTCCATTCACCATCAACGAGATATTTTGAAAAGGATGAATCGATAGTTTCATAATATAAATCACAATCATCGAGCATTAAATTGGTTAAGCCCCAGGCAAGTCTATCATTTTTTCCAATTACTATCACAGGAGAGCCGGGAATGGAAACTCCAGCAGCTTTAAGTGTTGGAGAATTTAATGAAACGATATACCATTTTGAAGGCATTGAATACATTAAATGGGGATCATTTGCTAAGATAGGTTTACCTGATTCTGAAAGCTTGGAAGATATAGCCCATGAATTACTACCCGAATATGATAAATTCAAACCCAAAAAAGTTCGAAGATTTAAATGTGATTGTAACAAATTCTTAAGTTCAAAACTTAAATTTTCATCTATTAAGTTGGTCCGACTAATTTGATATAGTCCGCTTTTGGTTTTTTGGGGAATTCCTTTTGATTTAATAATTACGGGTCCATCTTCTGGATAATCTGGAATAACTTGTTCAAATTTTTCCTTTGGTAATTTGATTGCAAGTTGACCAAAAACAGCATCAGTCCACCATCCAAGATTTAATTCCCAGGCAATAAGGCGTGAAATCAAATAAATATGATATGGTTCCCACTTATCTGGTTCATAATTCAGTAAATCAAATTCAATTGGGTAATTTCTTTTTGACATTTTAAGAAAAGAATTTATTCCTTTAACGTAGTTTTTGCAGATATTTTTACTTTGCTCTGATGAATTATTGTATAACTTTTTTGCAAGCTCATCAAAACCAGCGACTCGAAACATTAGATCATACTCTAAAGCTTCAACTCCTAGAATTTCTGATAACTTTCCCATTCCTGCTCTTCTTGTAATGTCCATCTGAAATAATCTATCCTGAGCATGAACAAATCCTAGGGCAAAAAATAAATCATCCTCGTTACTTGCTTCAATATATGGAACTCCAAATTCATCGCGATAGATTCGGACTTCCTCTTTGAGCTCGCTAATAGATATTAGTCCTTTTTCAACGGGAAAAGATTTTCGGATAATTCTTCTTGTATAGAAGAATGATGTTATGATTAAAACAATCAAAACTATTAATAAACCAAACAGGATGTGTTTGTAATTTTTCATTTCTCTTATTTTGTTTTTTGAGATTAGCTTGTAGGGTAACTAGATTCATAAATCTTATCGAAAGTGAGTTTTTATAAAATTATAATGAAAAGTTTTTCAAGCAATCCGAGTTTTTTGCTTCTTAAATTCTTCAACAATTTTTGGAAGAATCTCTCCAGATTTACCAATTAATACAACATCAGCAATATCAGAGATTTCAGTGAAATTCATATTGATTTCTACAAGGAATGCGCCACTTCTTTTTGCATAAATTGGAATATATGCAGCCGGGTACACTACAGCAGAGGTACCGACAGAAAATAAGATATCACAAGATGTAGCACAAACAATTGATTCTTGGTACTGGTCTTCGGGGAGCATCTCACCAAACCACACGACATCAGGGCGTATTAACCCACCGCACTCACATCGAATTGCTTTATCTGGGAATATGTCTTTTAATTCATGATATTTTTTGCATTTGATACAATAATTTCTCTCAATATTTCCATGAAGTTCATAAACTCTTCTCGAACCAGCACGCCGATGTAAATTATCTACGTTTTGCGTTACTACAGCGAATTGTTCAAATAAGCTTTCCATCTCGGCAATAGCGTAATGCCCTGGATTAGGTTGAACTTGAGTCATTATTTTTCTTCTATGGGAATACCACTCTGTAACTAAATCTGGATTCCTCATAAAAGCGTCAAAGCTTGCTAGCTCTTCGGGTTTAAGTTTTTGCCAAAGACCATCTTTATCTCGAAATGTAGGGACACCACTTTCAGCAGAAACTCCAGCTCCAGTAAAAACTACTACAAATTTTGCAGTGAGAAGTTTATCAACAACTTTTTCAATGTTATTTTTCAAATAGGCCTGGTTGCTCATCGTTATTGTTTTCTTCTTTTGGAACAGTTCTATTTTCAATATGTAGATTATTATAATACTCTGGATCTTTTTGAATAAATAAAGAGCTCTGAATTACGTTGTGATATTT
>CAKZPH010000186.1 GCA_937138605.1 uncultured Ignavibacteriales bacterium | reverse complement strand
CGATAATTAGCATTATAAATTCTTTGAACTGTTTCCGCTGTAATTAATAAATCGTCAAGATTTTCGCCCAGTAGTAATGCCATTGAGAATCTTTTTATTTCTTTTTTCTTTAATTCAATTGGTCCACTACCAAAGATGAAAACGATATCTTCCAGCTGACGAATATCACTAAAGTTTCCAGCTTGAATACGATTCCACATTGATTCATCATTTGAAATTTTATCTGTTGCCCATGTCCAACTATTGAAACTTGTCAATCCAATTTGATCTGATTCATCTAAGTCAGTAAGTTCAAAATTCGGTTCTCCGGGATAAAGTGGATCTAATGAACCATCTGGTAATCTTTTACCAGCAGTGGGCATTCCATCACCTTCACCAAAATCTTCTGTGTTTGGAATACCATCTATACCTAAATCAT
The DNA here is from genome assembly GCA_937138605.1 of uncultured Ignavibacteriales bacterium. Lineage (GTDB taxonomy): Bacteria > Bacteroidota > Ignavibacteria > Ch128b > Ch128b > CAKZPH01. The sequence continues at coordinate 13,121 of CAKZPH010000186.1, read as the reverse complement.
CTGTCAAAACATTCCAATCGCGGTCATTATCTATGCCATCATCTTGACGTTCATCTATCATTCCATCACCATCATCATCAAAATTATTTCCAGGATTACTCGGGCTTTCAAGATATTTGCAACCTAAGTAACCTACAGGTAAACCTAAATGGCCTTTTCCATCATTATCCCAGAGATACATCATGCTTCGTGCATAAACTGGTACACTGTAATTATGTGGGGCAACAAAATAACCTAAATCATCTCTAACTTCATCACCTGGATCGGCAGGCAACCCACCGCCAACATCCGGATCACCATACATTCCAAAATAAACCGAGTCCAGGTCTTTATCACTAACATTTGCTATAGTATAAACGAAGAAAATTGTATTTTCTGCAAGGGCATTGCTCCATTGCAACGCTCGCCCATCAACTTGAACTCCAAGCCCTCTTTTAGTTGAATCATTAACAAATGGCCAGTAAGGAAATTCTGAATTATCTCTATCATCCATTGCCCAGAAAACTTCAAGATCTGCATTTGTTGCATCTTGAGCTAAATACCCGGGCCAAACGTACTTTCCTAAAACTGGATTATACCACTCACGAGGCCAGGAATCAGGTTTACCATCACCATCTTTATCATCAGCTGGATTTGATGCCATTAAATCTTGATTTGGATCGGCATAACCTGGTAGAGGCTGCCAACACCATAATGTATCGCCAGTTGGATTTACCTCTCGTAAGCTTGGATAGTCCCACAAACCGTCTGAAACAATATGAAGTCTTTGATTTGGGTTTATTCCACTGGGAACTGAAGCAGCTACGAATGGACAGAATTGAAAAACATAGGAAACACCTCTCCAAACGACATTATTGACATTTCTCAATAAACCATAGCCAGGTGCAATGCCACCATAGTTATAAATTTCTGTACTAATCTTATTACCATTCATAAAAAAGTGTTTTCTATCCTTCATACCTGTAATTTTTTTTAGTCTTTCTTTTAACTTTTCTTTCTCAGCATGAATCACTCCATTCTGACGATTCAATTCATTTAGATTTATTGCTGATTGAAGATAGTTTACTACTTTTTCTCTTTCAGACTTTTTATCAGAAAAGTTTGATTGAGAAAATAAAATATTCGACAATACAATTATTAATAACAGTGTTAAACTTGCTAAAACTTTCATTTTTTCTCCTATAAATTTGATTTCATTTTTAGAAATCAACTTCAAATCCTAATCTTACTTCTCTGGGTGGTAAGTAATAGTGTGGTCTATTGAAATATTCTTCTGGTGGTCTAACAAGAGGAATCCGTTTGGATAACTCATCTACAGATTTAGTTGCACCGCTTGTTTGTAGTAAAGTATAAGTAGCTCTACCTGTATCATCATAAACTAATCTCTCAATCAAATTATCGAAAAGGTTAAACACTTTTGCAAAAATTGTTAGGTCAACACCAAATACCTTAAAGACCTTTTCAGCAAATAAATTAACATAAAATTGAGAGGGTCTTCTTCCACTATTTGTTCGAACATAAACTTGTTTGCCTGTAATTTGTGGTGTATATGGTAAACCAGTACCTATTCTATTAACCAAGGTAATCGTCCAATCATTAATTTTTCCAAAAGTAACAGTTGTATTTAGTGTGTGAGTTTGATCCCATGCAAGAAACACGGGTATTTTTTCACTTTGTCTCCCTGACGAAAGATCAAGGAAGAACGCATCAGGATCTGTATCGTTTCCCTCAGCAACTTGGAATGTATAGTCTACTGTAACTCCTAACGGGCTAGCTGCACTTCTTCTTTTAACTAATGAAAAAGTTATTCCTTTAATATTTCCATAATCTTTGTTCACATATCTTAAATAAGTTTTATCTCCACTAACTCTAATTGTTTGTAACGCTAAGAGATCGCGTACATCCTTATAATAACCTGTAACATTAATTGCCAGATCGTCAAGTAAAAGTTGTTGTAATCCTAATTCGTATGTAACTGTTTTTTCGGGATTAAGATTTGCATCTCCAAAAATTGGTGTGCCAACAGCATAACTAGTTTTGAAGTTTGGGTTCGTGTATAAAAACTGAAATGGAGGCATCTGGAAGAAATGACCATAAGAGAAATGAATTATACCTCGATCAGTGATTGGGAAAGAAAATCCAAATCTTGGACTGAGTTGATGTTTTGGTGATGCTTTTGAGAGAAGTGAATTCTTATCAATGTATACTGGCAATGTTGGGTCATAAGGTGATGGATAATAAATATTATTTGAATATTCAGATTTAGAGTTAAAATAATCGTAACGTAATCCAACGTTAATTATAAAGTTTGTAAATTCCATTTTGTCCTGGACGTAGGCAGAAAATTGAACAGGTTTTTTAGTATAGAGATCGTGATCAGCTGTTGTAATATCTGGGATGGTTGGAACTAGATAACGAGTTGTGTCTCTTTTTATGACAAAACTCTGATAATCCAGAATGTGGCTTTTGAATTCAACACCAAATTTCAACTCATGCTCTATTGATACTTGACTGGTTAGGTCGAACTTAATTCCATAAGTACGCGCTCGTTCGTAACTATGACCATTTCTAGTTCCTCCGAAATAAAATGTATATGAAACAGGTCTGGTCAGTTTTTCAGTTGGTTGGTAGCGAGAGTCTGGTCTTAAACCTTTTAGACTTTTACCGGGATAAAAGTCAACTGGATTACCATTTATATCAACTAATGGATAAAGATATTGTTTGTAGTCATTAAAATTATACATCAATTTCAATGAATAAAAGGTACGAGAACTTAACGCGTGCCTGAAATCAAGAGAGTTGCTATAACCATATTCATAGTAATTATAATTTGCCTCGGGGTTATACTTAAAATCATGGGTATAGCTTTTAAAGTGTGACCTTGAATAAATCAAGTCATAATTAATTTTAATTGTTGATATTGGTTTAAATGTCAATTTTGCAGTACCACTAAATTTTTTCGATGGATTCATCGGAACAATAGCATCATCGCCCGATTTTGATATTCTTATATCGTTTGGATCAGATGGATTAATAAAAACAGAATCCCAAGGCATGTGTTGTCTTACACCAAATAGCCATCCCTGGTTATATTCGTTTCTAGCAGAAAGAAAAAATAAAATTTTCTTGTTTAAAAATGGGAAGGGTCCACTAAATGTAAACTCTGTAACATTGCTACTTAACGGATTTACATCGTTCACATTAAAGAAAATCTTTTTTCGTGTACTTAAAAAATCACCCGAGTAAAATGACAGATGAAATCTATATTTCTCCGTACCCTCTTTAGTAATTGTGTTTACAATTCCACTAAGCGCATTTCCGTACTCGGCGTTAAAAGTACCCATTATAACAGATATTTCTTGAACAGCGTTCGTAGCAATTTCAACCACAGGAGTGTTATCAAATGGATTTATTATCGGTACTCCATTAACTGTGTATGCGATTTCATTCGTTCTTCCCCCTCTAATATGCAATTCTCCTCCTACTCCCTGCACAATACCTGCTTGTAAAGCCAAAATTTGATGAATACTTTCGACAGGCAATGCTTCAATTTGATTTGCATCAATTGTAGCTTGAGTTGAAGTAAGATCTTCTCTAATTAAAGGTGTTTGCGCTTCTACAACAATAGTTTCCAATTGAATTGCTTCTTCGACCATTTCCACATTTATTCTTGTTGTAAAATCCGCATTCACTTTTACATTCTTTACAATCTTCTTTTCATATCCAATTGCAGAAAAAATTAGTGTGTAGGTTCCTGGCGGAATATTTGTTAGAACATATTGACCTTCCAGATTTGTTGCTGTCCCAATATTTGTTCCTTCAATGATAACATTTAAAGAGGGAATGGGTTCACGGCTTTTTGCGTCAACTACTTTGCCTGCAATTTTACCAGTTGTTCCGCAAAAGATTAAATTTGGTAAAACTAAAAGCAGGAGTAAAATTCTCATGATGCCTCTCCTGTTAAATTTTTGAAATGATAATACTATTTTTAGTTCCTAACCAAAATTTATTTTAATCTACAAACAAATTTTTTTTCATTCAATTCAATGGCTAGTTGCGATAGTATTGTATTTTTAATAAGTTTATATAAATTAATATCACTAAAACCTAATAAATAAAGGTGAGGTACCTTATGAAAAAAATTACATTAATTACGTTATTTATACTAGTAACATTAGGTTACTCTCAGATTCGTCTTTCAACTACTTATAGCTATCCAACAGTACCAGGTTCTTCTCTTGATTCACTCTTGAACGGATTGAAAAGTATTAGAGGGTGTTGGTTCGACCCAGACTTAGATGGCGACGGCAAATCTGAGATTTTATTAACGAACTATTTCTTTCGAGGTGTTGTTCATGTTTTCGAAACAGTTGGAAATGATTCCATCCAACTTGTTTGGACTTCACCAATAGCACCATCAGGTGGCGGCGCTTCAACACCTAGATACGTTATCACTGGTGACCTAGATAATGATGGAAGAAAAGAAATAATTTATCAAAGTAATGGAAATGGCGTTTTTATCTTTGAATGGGACGGTGTTCCTGGTAGTAACAACTTTGGAACTATTCCTTCACAAGTTATAAATTCAACAACACTGCCGGCCATGACTGGACTAGCCGGTAACACTGAATACATGGAAGTTGGAGATCCGGACCAGGATGGTCAACAGGAATTACTATTTTTCTACAACTCAACACCAAATGCCAATGATAGGTTCTATATAATTAGCGCTATTGGAAACTGGAATACAAACGACCCAGGATTTTCAGGATTTGTAGCTGAGTATTCAAAAAGTCGAATCGACCTGGCAAAATGGGATATGGATGGTGGTACACCTTACTCAATGCATATCGCAAACTTTGATGGTACAGGTAGACCTGAACTTTTATTCCAGGCATGGAACTTTAAAGCCGTAACTCCTCTAAGAATAACAGGTCCCGATACATACGTAGAAGCTGATACTGTTACACTAAAGCAAAGTTTGAAATTAACGAATACCGATGATGTTGCTCTATTTGGTGGTGGAACATTTGATATTGATAAAGATGGAAGAGAAGAGGTTTATCTACCAAATTATCACTCAGTCGGAAGTAATTTCATTGGAACTATTCACGTAATTCATTATCCGGTTGGAACCTCAACTTCTATCATTGATACTAACAATGTTTTTGTATTAAGATTTGTTGAAGCTGGTGTGCTTGACCCAGGTCATGTTACATTCGGTTTTGGTTATGGTGATATTGATAAGGATGGCAAACCAAATATTTACACTTCTAGTACCTATGGACTGACTGGATGTAATTTACTAACAGCAGAGTTTCAGGGTGGCGATAAAACTAATCCAGCAAACTGGGAATTCTCTAAACTTTATCCTGGTGATCCAACAATTTACACTCAAAGATTAATACGTGATTCATTGGGAATAATTGACACAGTATATACAATCGACAACTCCTTTGCTTCAAAGATTTTCGCAAGATATACAGATTTTGATAAAGATGGTTTTGAAGACATCTTACTACCGTATCAAGCTTTATCTGATAGTGCAATTCATGTTAAAAGACAATGGAGTGCTTTAACATCAACCTGGGTCACGGTTGATTCATTCAAGATTGCAAATCCAAAAAGATGGTCATTCAGGATCGTAGAAGGAACTATCGGTAGTAGCGTTGAGTCAAAGGAATTAACTATCATAACACCTGATGATTATAAATTATATCAAAACTATCCAAATCCATTTAACCCATCTACACAAATTTCTTTCTACTTGCCAGTGGAGAATAAAATTTCACTGAAAATTTTCAATCACCTTGGACAGGAAGTTAGAACATTAATCGATGATCAATTCTATGGAAGAGGGACCCATTCTATAGAATGGGATGGTAAGAATAATGCAGGTAAACTAGTTTCCAGTGGTACATATATTGCACAGTTACGTTTTGGAAACTTCACTAAAGAAATCAAAATGCTCCTTCTCAAATAATATTGATTCGTAAACAAAATAAAAAAGGCTGTCTTAAAGACAGCCTTTTTTATTTTAATTTCTTAACTGTTAAGTTTCAATCTTTTTCAATTCCAAATTCCGATAGATATCTTTCATAGTCTCGAGCAGGTTGAGCATTTTCATATTCTTTTTTTATTTGATCTAAAATTTTTTTCGCTTGATCTTTTTTGCCATTCTGAGCATATAACTTAGCGGCATTTAACAAATAAGTGGGTGTAAATGCTTCACTATTAATTAACTTAGCTGCTTTTAAATAATGCTCAATTGCTTTTTCGTGATTATTCTTTATTTCATAACAAGCAGCTGCACCAGCATTTGCAGTTGCCCGAAAAATTTTATTTGAGCCACTATAATCTTCATACAATTCTAAAGCTTCGTCAATTTTTCCAAGATTGAAGTAAGAATTCGCGAGAAAAATCTTTGCATCTTCCCCTGCATCTGTACTACCATACTCATCAACAATGTATCTAAGTCCTTTTATTTTCTTTTGTGGATTACCATCTATTGCTTGTTGGTAAAGATTTTGATCATAAATTGGCATAACCAGTCCTAGTTCTGTTGATGCTATTTGTTCTGCCTCTTTTGACCTATTTACTAAATAAATAACTAAAAGAACTATTAACACAAAAGAACCAATACCGATTAATAGCTGCTTTTGATATTCTTCATAAAAAGTTTTGAACTTGAAATATGATTCAACTAATTTATCTTGTTTGATTTCACGCTTTGTAATCTTTTTCTTTGGAGTTAACATTTCTTACCTCTTATTTGTTTATAAAAATCTAATATGATTTGAATAAATCCATGGGTTATTATCAATAAATACTTCTACTCTATATACACCTTTATTCTGAATTTGCCAGAGAGCTTCAGTACCAATTATTGAATCTACGTGTTCACCATTTTTAATTAACCGAATTTCTGAGATGATTTCAGGAAGATTTACTCTCAATCTGATTTCTTTAATTTTAGATGGTATACTCTCTCCCATGAGAAAAACTTTGCCATCAGCTTCAGCAAAAAATCTAAATCCTTTTGAATCAGCATGATAGAAATTAGTTATATAACACCTACCACCTCTTAAAGCCTCGTAAACAAGTTTCTTATTGTGTTCTAACTTATCAGGTTCTCGAATTAAAGGTTGTTCAAGTAGAATATTGGTTCTCAAAGATTTGAAAAGTACTTTATAAGGAAAAATTTCTACTTCAAAAAAGCCAAACACATTTTGTTTGTACGCATGAGCGTCTACACCAGCTATTCCTACCACTCTTCTTTCAAGAGCTTTCTTATCCCATAATTTTATCGATTCTTCATTGGGTCTTTCAACAGTTTTAAGAGGATGAACAAATCGTTGATATTTATTTTGTTCAGTTAAACCTTCCATCCATTCAGACATATGATTCCAAATTTCAATACCATCATAATCATCCGTGGTCCAATCTGTCCATGGGTATGGTGGATGTTCTTTCATGTGATTTCTTTTTTCAAAAGGATGAGCAATGAAACCAATACCGCCTTCCTCTTTTACACGCTTAACATATTCCGCCGCTGAAAGTCTATTATCAAAAGTATTTTTTATACCAAAAGCAAGGTAATGGTTTTGATTTTTCTGATCATTTATTTCAGTACCAATAAGAACCAGAGTAGAACCATACCAACCTTCCAAACCATCGCGAAGTGGTCTTAATGTATTGTGGTCTGTCATCAGAACAATATCAACGCCTACTTCATTGGCATATCGAGATATTTCGGGAATTTCACCAGAGCCATCGGAGTATTTTGAATGGACGTGAATAACTGAGCTATACTCAAACATTTCTTTACTGAATACTCTCCATCGAATTTTTGGCCATTTTACCAATCTCAGAGACAGTATCTTTTTTAACTATTTCTGCCCACATCTTTTTCGCTAAATCCTTTTTTCCCTGAACCAGGTAAAGGACCCCAAGATTGTATCGAGCTGTATTATTTTCTTTTTCGATTGATAGGATTTTTTTCAAATAGCTTTCAGACTTTTCATATTTCTGAATATAAAAATTAACTTCAGCTAAAACGGTCATAATATCAGTTCTATAGGGAGTTAAATCTAAAAGGTTTTCAAACGTAGATAATGCTTTATCAAATTTATGCGCCTGCAAGTAAATAAAACCCAAAGCATGCAGAGTGATAGTATCTCTGGGATTTTTACCAAGAACAGTTTCTAGAGAATCTATTTTCCTCAGAATTGATTCATCTATGTGTGGATCCATTTTTAGATTCCGATGAAATTCATCATCTGGTATTTTTGATTTGTTTTCCTCTACATCCCGCGATACTATAAAGAAAGTAACCATCCCGATTACTATCACTCCAAGAAGAATATAAAAATATTTAATATCAAACTTCATTTTAATCCTCAATTTCTACTAATGTTTTGTAAACTAATTTTTTATCGACTACATAATTATTAGTTACCTCAAAGATTATTCCACTAATCTCATCGCTTACTGCATCATCAAAATTTTCAAAATCTTCAAATGATTCAAATATGTATATTTCTTCGAATTCGTAGGGATTCTTTTTATCTCTGTATACTGAATAATCGTAGTTTTCTGCAGCCAGTAAGTCCCTCAGATAGCTAATCTTCTTTAGATATTTCTCTAGTTTATCTGGATATACAGAATATTTTATGCTAAATATAACTCGTGACATTTAAATCTCCTTAATTAACGCTTTTCTGACTACGAATTTACGAAGGACTTAACTATCTAACAATGAATTTTTATAAATCGATTATACCTTCATAAATCTCATGTGCAGGTCCGGTCAAGGTAATGTTACGAAACATATTTTTTTCGCTATCGAAGTTCACCTCTAATACATAAGTACTCTTTGTTTTTAGTTTAATTGGTGGGTTGATTTGTCCTGTTAAGTATGTAACAAGAGCAGCACTGATAGAACCACTTCCACAGGCAAGAGTTTCATTCTCTACACCTTTCTCGTATGTTCTAATCAGCAAGTTATTATCAGAAAGATGTAGAACAAAATTTACATTAGTTCCATACGGTGAAAAATCAGAATGATTTCTTATCCGTTTTCCGAAGTGAAACACATCAAAAATTTCAAATTCATGTTCTATTTGATGTTTGTTTAATTTTGGATTCATAGTTGAAAAATCTATAATAACATGTTTAGCGCCAATATCAACATAATGATATGAAATTCTTTGTGAATCCAATTGCAAAACTCTATTCAATTCTATAAGAGGTTGGTAATCTAAAAGCACTTTCACCAAATTTATATCACAGATCTCCGCTGTAAAAATTTTATTTATGAACTTAAACTTCGCTTTATTTCCACATAAACCTTTTTTATAAGCAAACCAAACGGCACAACGAGCGCCATTCACACAAAGTACATCTCCTGTTCCATCAGAGTTAAAATATTTCAAATCGAAATCGACATCTGAAGAATTTTCAACAATTAACACACCATCAGCACCAATACCAAAATGACGGTCACAAATTCTCTTTATTATTTTGGAATTCAAACTTATGGGCAAATTATAAAACAAAATAAAATCATTTCCTGCACCATGCATCTTTGTAAAATTTACCAGCATTTAAAACTACCAGTTTTGTAATTTTTTCAAATTCTTTTTATGCATTTTTATCAATTGATTTAAGAGATCAGGAAGTTTTTTGAACAATCTTTTATGTTTCCTTGATTTTCTTTTAGCTAATGCGTATGAAGTTAAAATTGGCATTGCAATAGTTGAATCAACATAACATACAACAGTATCCGGTAACTTATTTGGATCAACTTTTCCCCAGCTTACTGCCTCTGAAGGAGTTGCTCCAGATAATCCACCAGTATCAGGACGTGCATCTGTTATTTGAAGGAAATAATCATGACCTTTTTCATCAATAGCCAGTACTTCTTGAATTTGTGGTTCAGTTTGAAGCAAGAAATTTTTTGGAGAACCACCACCAAAAATTAGTACACCACTTTTCATTTTTTTCAATTTAGCATCTAAAACAATTGCAGCCGTCTCATTTACATCACGATTAATATCAAAATTGAACTTGTTTCCATGAAGTGCCAATGCAGCTACATTCATTCCAATTGAAGAATCGCCCGGTGAAGATGTATAAATTGGAGTATCATAGAGATAAGCATTTGATAGTATCGAATAATTTGGTAAGCCTAAAGCTCTTTCACGTTCATAAACAAATTTACCCAAGTGATAATGAAATTCCGCTGAACTCATTTCCCGTTGAAAAATTTCACTTTGTAAAACTTTTCGATAAAATGCATCTGTTGAAAGTAAAACCTTATAATCGAATAAAATATCATAAATCCTTACTACTCCAACTTCTCTTAAAATTCTATCATCAACTTGAAAATTACCTTTGTGTAAACTCAGTCCAAGAGCAAAATGTGTATCGTGATAAAGGTTGGCACCAGTACTAACAATCCAATCAACGAATCCAGCTTTAATTAAAGGGACAACACATGTTCCACCAAGCCCTGCTGGTGTTAAAGCACCAGTTAAACTCATCCCTACTGTCACATCAGGTTCAAGCATTTTCTCTGTGAATAAACGGCATGCATCAGATAGCCTACCGGCATTAAAGGCTTGAAAATAATTATCAACTAAATCAACAACGTTGATATTTGGTTTAATAGGTGTATTATTAATTTTCCTACCTGATATAAATCTCTTTTTTGACATGTTTTTACCTGTTATATTTTTTCTGCAACAATTTCAGCTATATCCTTTACCTGAACTTCCTCAAATTTCTCTTTCGCTTTTATTCCATCTATTAACATAGTCATACAGAAAGGACAAGCAGATGATATAGTATTAACATTTAATTTAAGTGCTTCTTCAGTCCGTTCGATATTAATTCTCTTACCTTCCTTTTCTTCCAAAAACATTCTTCCCCCACCGGCGCCACAACAAAAACCTTTTTCAAATGAGCGCGGCATTTCAATTAGTTCTAAACCATCTAAATAATTTAAAATTTCGCGTGGTTGATTGTAAATATTATTATATCTTCCTAAGTAGCATGAATCATGAAAAGTAACTTTCAATTCAGTAATACCATTTAATTTTAGTGTTCCATCTTTTATTAATTTCGATATTAATTCAGTATGATGTATAACTTCATAATTACCACCAAATAGCAGATATTCATTTTTCAAAGAGTGGTAACAATGTGGACATGCTGTCAGAATTTTTTTAATTCCATATTTCTCCAGAGTTTGAATATTTTCTTTAATCAGAAATTGAGCTAAATATTCATTACCAAGTCTTCTAGCCGTGTCACCATTACACTTTTCTTCGTGTCCTAAAATTTTGAAATCAATTCCTGCTTTATTAAGAATTTTTACTATTGCACGACTAACTTTTTTGTAACGAGCATCAAAAGATCCTGCACATCCAACCCAGAAAAGTAGTTCAGGTGAGTTATCCTCTGAAGCTATTTTCACATTCAGTCCTTCAGCCCAACTTGCCCGATCCATGTAATTAAATGCCCAGGGTGTAAAATTAGTCTCCAGGTTCTTAAAAACCACATTTAATTCTGAAGGGAAATTTGATTCAGTGAGAACTAATCCTCGCCTCAAGTCAACAATAGTATCCACATGTTCAATCATAACCGGACATTCCGTTACGCAAGCATTACAGGTAGTACATGCCCATATTTCTTCGTCAGTAACATAATTGTGAATTAAAGTTTTTACTTGAATTTCTTGTTCAGTAGAATGAATCATTTTATAATGTAAAAGCTCACGAATATCCATTACAATTTTTCTAGGCGAGAGTTTTTTACCAGTAAAATTCGCTGGACATGCAGCTGTACATCTTCCACATTCAGTACAGGTATAACCATCGAAAAGTTGTTTCCACGTTAAATGCTCAACATCCAGCGCACCAAATGTTGTGGCAGCTTCATCTTCAAAGTTTAATGGTTTTAAAGTATTCTGTTCTGGTGGAAGTTTTGCAAAATATACATTTGGTATAGAAGTTATAACGTGGAGGTGTTTTGAATAAGGAAGGTAATTCAAAAAAATTAAAATCGTTATAATATGGACCCACCAGAAGTATTCATAATTGACTGCACTTCTACGGATGTTCAAAAAATCACTAAGAAAGTCACTAAAAAATCTGAACGAATAAAAATCAGAATTATAATAATGAATATTTTGTCCAAACATGGAAACAATAACAATGGCTATCAAAGACAAAATAAATCCAGCATCAAGATCATGACCTTTTTCAGTTTTTAGACGCGGAACTCTGATGATAAACCTTCTAATTGCTGCAATTATAACTCCAATAAGAACAAGAACTCCGAACAAATCCTGTGAAAAAGTGATTACAGAATAAAAAAATCCTAAAAACCCAAAAGAAAAAAATGGGAATAATCCTTGAATTATAGACTCAAGCACAACAATTAACAATACACAGAAACCCCAGAAAATAAAAGCATGCATCAATCCCGCAATTGGTTCGCGAAATAATTTAGATTGTGCAAGTCCAATTACAAAAACATTTTTCAAACGTCTATATGGATGATTAAATCTGTTCTCTTTCTGTCCAATTGTTAAACTTTTATAAAGTTTGAATAAGCTATAAAAAAATAATGCCAACGCAATAAACAGGACAAAACCAAAAAAGAGTGGTTTCATTATTGCCTCGAACTTAATTGTTTTCGGATAAATTCTATTGTTTTCTTTTTAACATAATCAAACTGAGGAGTTGAACCTGTATATGGATGGGTTATGTTGAATGTATGTCCAGCTCCTGAAACTGTGACTAACTCTGTTGTTTTCTGATTACTATTCTCAAGTAGTTGATAGGCTTCTTTTACTGGTACAGTTAAATCTTGCTCTCCATGCACGATTAAAATTGGTAATTCAATTTCTTTAATTCTACGAAGCAGATTAAATCGTTCTTTGTTTCTTTCATAATCTTCAATTAACGTATGATTAATTCTTAAAATTTGATTAGTTCTAGTGTTAAGAACTTCGAGGTAACCAACACTTTTCCACTTTTCTATTTGAGAGGGTGAATATCTTTCAAAAGTTGATATTGTTCCCCAAAGAATTATCGCGCGCACATTTTGAAATT
>CAKZPH010000185.1 GCA_937138605.1 uncultured Ignavibacteriales bacterium | reverse complement strand
CCTCTATTTATTGCTGGTGTCTGACCTGCATTTTCTTGCTGAATTAATTTAATTTTATCGGGATATTTTTCAACATACTTTTTTATTACTTCTACTGAATTGTCTGTTGAGCCATCATCGACAATTATATGCTCAAAATATGGATAGTTTTGTGCGAGGACACTTTCAATCGTCTCTGCAATGTAATTTTCATAATTATAATTAGGTGTAACAATAGAAATTTTATATTTTTTGCTCATTAATAATTCCCTCGTAGTAATCATCTAATTTTATAATTGCCCCAAAAAATATGTATTGTATACTCGATGAATACCTTTCAAATTGTACTTCTTGAGTTAAAGCAGGTATTAACCATAATATTGCAGTTATTATTAAAATTAAACTAATAACTCTGTCTTCTTCTTTCACTTTTCCACTTAATACCTTCCTAAATAGTCTAAAAGTTTTCCAATAAAATATTATATAGATTCCAATGAAAAGAATGGTGCCAATCAATCCGTTGAACATTAAAGATGATATAACTAAGTGATGAGGAGTAGCAATTTCTTGATAACTGGTGTATTTGAACATATAGTCAAATCCCATTCCTAACCAGAAATTATCTAGCCAAATCTGAATTCCAATAATTCTTGATAATTCCCTTCCTTTATCCCAATTCAGATTTTTAGTGTCAATACCATATTCAATCGTACTTAAAAAATTTTCTACGGGATTAACTCCTACCTTAATAAATTCCTCTTCGTAAATGATTAAGAACGAACTAGATAGTATTATAATGAGAATTGTTATAACTATTGTCCTAATCCTATTTTTTGAAATAAAAAATAAATAGGATAAAACACAGAAAATTATGCTAAATGTTAGACCTCTATGAAATGATAGAGTTGTTGTTATAATCACTATGATTATAAATAATAATGAAAATAATTTAAGAAACTTTTTATTTCCAAATAATTCTTGATTAAATAATGCTAATAGAAAAGAAAAAACTATAACGTTATGCACTCCAATAGTCTCTTTACTACCTATTACATCAAATAAAATACGTTTTCCCATAACATCATCGTGAATAATTGACTGTCCTGAAAAAAATAAAAACAAAGTAGATAATTGAAGGGAAAAAACTAAAAATATTATTAGGATATATTTTTTTTTAATAAAAAGTAATATATCTTTTTTATCAAAATAGTTGGTGATATAATAAATAATAAATAATGAAAGATACGCTAATAAAAAGCCTATTTGCGCATTCAGCTCAATTTTTCCAATTGTTCTTATGAAATTAATTATTAGAAATATTCCAAAAACTAAAATAAGGATAGATACCTTGCTTCTTGATTTAATGGTTAATATAAAATTAGAAGAAAAAGTCACTAATAATAACAGCAATAAAGCTATGTCAAAGTACCTAATATTAATATAGGGTAACCTAAATAACTGTTGAACATCTAGTCTAAGAAGATTTGAAACAGGTAAAGAGATTAAAGCTAAAAAATATGTTAAAAATATATAATTAAGATAACGCATTTGCTTTTGCTATATTAATATTCTTGATTTTCTAAAAGTAAGAAATGGTTATTATTTAATTAATTATGTCAATAAACTTCATGTTTATAATTTTACTTCTTAAAAGTATTTGAAAACCAACACCCATTTAAGAAGCAATTATTAATGCAACAAAACTGA
>CAKZPH010000184.1 GCA_937138605.1 uncultured Ignavibacteriales bacterium | reverse complement strand
ACAATAAAATAGATTTTTGGGGAATTAACTACTACTATAGACTTTACACAAAGTTCAAGTTCAGTTTAAAGAACCCTTTTTATTTTTACACAAAAAATCCTCAAACCGATACAGGTTGGGAAATCTACCCCAAAGGCCTTTATAAGATCATTAAGCTTGTTTCGACATACAGAAAAAAAATGTTTATCACTGAAAATGGGATTGCAACGCAAGATGATGAGTTAAGAAAAAAATTTATTAAGAGACATATTAAATTCTTAATAAAGGCAATTGAAAATGGTTTTAACGTACAAGGATACTTTTATTGGAGTCTAATTGATAATTATGAGTGGTTGTTTGGAAAATCTAAAAGATTCGGTTTAATTTCTGTTGACTACGAAAAAAATTTTGAAAGACACATAACGCAAAATGGATATTATTATTCTCAGCTTATAAGTAAATACCATGAAAAAATCACAATGTAAACAAAAAATCGGTTTAACTAAATGACACCTGAAGTAATTATTCTATTTAGCATCATCATTAGTTTATCATACCATGTAATTGTTTACATACAAACAAAATCTAATTTCAATAAAGATAAAAATAGAAGAAGAGAAATTTTGAACGAGAAACTTCCTGTTAAATTACCATTTGTAAGTATACTAAAACCGATAAAAGGAATTGATGACGGTTTAGAGGAAAACATAAAATCATTTTTAGAAATAGATTACCCTGAATACGAAATTATCTTTGGATTTCATTCTGAAGATGACCCTGCTTTACCAATTATTGAAAAAATAGTTAAACAACATCCCGAAGTAATTACGAAAATAATTGTAGATTCAAGTGAGATTGGATTAAACCCTAAAATTAACAATCTAAATAACATCTATCCATTTTCCTTGGGCGATTTGATTTTGGTAAGTGATAGCAATACTCGAGCAAACAAAAATTTACTCCATGAGATGGTTGCAGAAATTCTAGATGATGATGTAGGATTAGTCTCAGCATCAATCCGAGGAACGGGAGCTAAAAATACATTTGCTCTGATGGAAAACATTCACTTAAATTCTTTCATAAACGGCATCATTCAATCAGCTAATTCAGTTGCGGGAATTCAAATCACCGTAGGCAAAGCAATTCTAATTAAACGAAAAGTTTTAGAGATGATTGGTGGTTTTAGTGTATTTAAATTTTATTTAGCTGAAGATCACTTAATGGGACTCGAAATCAAAAGACAAGGTTATAAAGTTCTTCCCTCAACTGTGATTATTGATACTATAAATGAAAATTGGTCACTACAAAAATTTATTAATCGACACAGACGATGGAATTTAATGAGAGCGAACATTGATCTAAAATTTTACATTTTAGAATTTTTAACATATACTTCAACTTTATCACTAATTTTATATTTGGTTAATCCCACCTTAATACCAATTTCCATTGCCTCTGTATTTTTGAAAATATCAATTGACTATTTAACTACCAGAATTATAATTTCAAACTTTAAATGGTACCATTTCATTCATATTCCAGTAAAAGATATCATAATGGCAATTTTATGGTTTTTACCATTTTTATATAATAAAATCTCATGGAGAGAAAATAGACTCAAAGTTTTACGAAATTCTCAGCTAATGCCAGTTTCATGACTCTTTGTTTTTAGAGAATTTTGACTAAATTTTTTATAATTGCATCATATAAATTGTAAATTGAAATTTTGAAACTCATCGGGGAGTAGCTCAGCCCGGCTAGAGCGCTTGGTTTGGGACCAAGAAGTCGCAGGTTCAAATCCTGTCTCCCCGACAAACTTAAATGAATGTTCCTTTTCACAAATTCTTAATAGCAAGCCAATTTTACATCTCGTTCTAGTGTTCAAATCCGTCCAGCCTATTTATATATTCTTCATGTAGAACGTAAAATCTAATTGTAAAAAAAACACTAGTCTAACGAAGCTGTTGAAACTTTTTCTCAAATTTTTTATATTAGCACTAAATTTAAGTGAGTGCTAACAACATCTATTAACAAAATTAGGAGATTAAATATGGCAAAAATAAATCTTAAACCTTTAG
>CAKZPH010000183.1 GCA_937138605.1 uncultured Ignavibacteriales bacterium | reverse complement strand
GCAGCTAAGAAAACACTTGTTGTATAAAATTTTTCAAAAACAACTGCGGTAAGTGCAAAAAAGATTAAACCAATTGGTACAAAAAAAAGCGAACTGAATTCTAATTCAACATCATCCAGATAATAATTTATCACTTCATAAATAAAGATTAGATTATATGGAATTATAAAGAAAAAAAGAATTTCTTCAATAGGGAGACCTAATATCTTAAATCCTAAAACGCGTGTATGATTAAAGTCCCAAACATTATATTTAACAGCCACAATATCCCAGATTATGAAAATTAACGCTACTATTGAAATTGATTTCAACACAAATTTTAGTTGAGTGTGAAATTTAAGATTCTTGTCAAAAGTAAAAATAAGGGGGATAATAAAAGAGATGAGGAGAATTAATCCATAAGTACTCATTGTAATTCCCTATATAAAATATTCAATTGTAATCTGGAGTAATTGTCGAGTCTTCTAGACCTAAATAGAAATTCAATAATGCCTTTTTTGTAATTAGACGAAATATCATTTAATTGCTCGTTTAGAAGTAATTCTACAATTTTTTGAAGATCTTCTCTTAACAAATTATCATAACCTAAAAAGGAAGGAATGTAATGAAGTATAGAAAACCTGATGAACCGAAACTCAATATTATTCGGATCATTAATTATTATTTCGCTTATTTTTTTGAGTCCTGATTTTAGTTTTACAAATTTATCATAGATATTCCATGAGTGTTTTGCTTCTAATGTTTCATATGCTCCTGTATAGAACAAAAGAAAATTTGAGTTAGGATATTTTTTTAACAATTCTTTTAAATGTGATTTGAAAACATTCATCGAGTCATTAAACTCAATAGCTGAGTAAAATGAATATCTAACTTTTTCTTTTTCTTGATACTCCAATCCATAAAGAAAATTATGAACCGATAAGAATATCACAATTAAGTTCTTCATATCAGTCTTAAAACTCTTACTTCAACAAAAGCTCTGAACATTAAAATTAACTTAATAAAATCAGAAACTCGAAATCTTTTAGAAGTAAGTTCTTTCACACTCGAACGTTTAATCTTGTCGAGAAGCACTTTATAGTAGAGATAAGCGAGATAAACACCGAGTTTTACTTTTGATGGTAGTCTTTTTATTCCGTTTAGGGCTTTCTCAAATTCCTTTTCAGTTTCCGACTCTAATTTTTTCTTGTTTTCATCATTTATGAAAATTTCCTGATGCACATCAGGTATATAAATTCTTTTACGTTCATACAAATCACTTCTTATATCTCTTAAAAAATTAACTTTCTGAAAAGCTGAACCAAGCGAACGTGCATAAGGCTTTAGGGAATTATATTTTTCATCATCTCCATCCACAAAAATTTTCAGGCACATTAAACCTATCACTTCTGCTGAGCCAAAAACATATTTATCGTATTCTTCTTTAGAATATGAATTTTTGTAAATATCAAATTCCATTGAGTGAAAGAATGCTTCTATCAGATCATTGTCAATTTTATATTTATTAACGACATATTGGAATGAATGAACAATTGGATTGGTAGACATTCCTTCCTTAATGGCTAAAAAAGTTTCTTGTTTTAATTCATCGAGTATCTTTTTCTTGTTAACATTATGAAAAGTATCTACTATTTCATCAGCAACTCTTACCAAACCATAGATAGCATAAATTGGATAACGATAATCTTTGTGGAACATCTTAATTCCTAAGGAAAAAGATGTTGAGTATTTAGTTGTAACTAATTTACTAATCCTTAAACTAACTTTATCGTATAAGACCATCTTCTATCATTCTCTCCAAGACTAATTTAGAACTGATAATTACTATTGGTAAGCCTGTACCGGGAATTGTAGAAGCACCGACGTAATAAACGTTTTTATAAAACTTATCTTTGTTTTGTGGTCTGAGAGCACCAACTTGATTTAATCCGTGGGCAAGTCCCAAACCTGAGCCTCTGTATAAATTAAACATATTTTGCCAATCAATTGGATCATAAATAACTTTGACATCAATAAATTTTTCAATTTCTATTCCAATTCTTGTTGATAAATCCAAAAGAATACTTTGTGCCAGTTCTTCTCTGTCTGACCAATCGGGCTTAAACCTTAAATCTGGAACTGGGCAAAGAATAAAAACACTCTCACCATCAACAGGTGCACATTCGGGATTAAATTTTGAAAGAACATTTACATAATAATATGGTTTTTGTGGACTAATAGATGAAGTAAAAATTTTGCTAGCGTATCCTTCAAAATTGCTTCCAAGAAAGTAATTGTGATGATCAAGATTTGTAAGTTTTGTTTTTAATCCTAAATAAATTGTGAACGGTGCCATTGTCCAATCCATCTTATCAAGTTTTTTCTCATCAAATCGCTTGTTCCTTAAGACTTTTCCTCTAAAAAATGCTGCATCTGAATTGATCACAAAGTAATCAGCTGGATATTCGTTACCATTTCTATCAATAAGTGCTTGTACCTTTGAATTTTTGCTATGGAAATCGATAATTTCTGTATTGTATATAAACTTCACATTTCGTCTTTTCAACTCTTCCACTATAAATTCAACTAGTTTATACATACCCCCTTCGATGTTCCAATATCCATTATGACGCATTTCTGTGTAATTTAACAGAGTATAAATAGCCGGAGTTTTAAATGGAGTTGAACCAAGAAAGAATGCAACGAGTGAAAATATGATACGTAATTCCTGGCTTTCGAAGGTTCTACTAACTTCACTCCAGACAGATTTAAACAAATATGGAATATGTTTTTTGGGGACTTTTGTAAGTTTTAATAAATAATCGAATTTACTTCTAAAATTCGTTCTTATTACGTGACTTTCTGTATCGTGAAAGAATTGACCAGCTTTATTAAGAAATTTTTTGACTTTCTCTTCTAAATTTGATTCAATTCCATTAAACTCTTCTTGAAGTTTTTTTAAGTCTTTGTAAATCCTGAATGGTTTTTTGTGCCATTCAAAAAAGACTGAGTAAAGTGGATCAAGTGAAGTAAGTTTTAGTTTATTTTCTACCTCAGTTGTACTAAATAATTCCTCCAGTTCATAAGTCATACTCATGAAAGAAGGTCCAATGTCAAATGTATAACCATTTAATTTAAGTTGATTTAACCTCCCCCCAGGCGTTGAATGTTTTTCAATAAATGTAATTTCAAAAGGAAATTTGGATAATCGAAGAGCAGTGGAAAGTCCTCCCAAACCAGAACCTACAATTACTACTTTCCGCATATTACAGATTTTTCACTTTCTTGTAAAAAAGAATATTTAACTAAAAAATTTCAAACTAATAACAAATGTTCTAGTCAAAAAATTCCTTAAACATAACAGAGATAGTAATTTTTAGTCAGTGCAAAATATTCAATGATAAAACTATTAAGATTTTGTATAAATTAACATCATACATAGATTTTTTTGTCAAGAAATTTATCAATTACTTTCATTGGACTTAAAATTGTTCTTTGCAAAATTAATTGAATCGGTTAATGCAATTAGAAACTTGTCAAAATCCTCTTTATAAAGAAAGATTTTAAATTTTTCTGAATCGGTTTCATTTCGTTTTATTTCTGTTATAGTTATATAATGATCTCCAGCGCCTTTTGTGGTTCTAACATCAATGAAGTAAGTTCTTCTACCAGCTTTCACCACTCTGGTGAAAACTTCCTGATTGTACTTATCCATTTTAACCCTCACTTATTTTCTTATTACTGCAACCTTACCTGTTCTAATCGTTTCTCCATCTTCATTGGAAGCTACAATAAAATACACACCTGATGGAACTGGATTCAAGTTTTTATCCAGACCATTCCACAAAGCAACACGTCCACCGTAAGTTTTAAACTCATTGACAAGATCACCCGAAGAACTAAGTATTTTGATTGAAGAATTCTTCATTAAACCATCAATTGTGCAAACCATTTTGCCACCATTTTCAACATAAAATGGATTTGGAAAAATTTTAAGTTTCGAAAAACTTTCTTTGGGCTTTATGGAAAGCGTCACTAAACTTGCTAAACCGTAATCTGTTCCAATGTAAACTATTCCAGTTTCATTATCGATAGCAATACTCTTAATGTTATCATCTGGAATTGGTGAATTTTGTTTGTTGTATTGGGCTATTAAAGTACTGCCATCGGGACTTAAAACCCAGACTCCATTCTGCGTTCCAATCCATTTGTAATTTAATGCGTCAATTGTTATGCAGTTGATGAATTGTAAACGTGTAATATAATTACTATAAACTTTATCATCGGGTCTTAAGGGATTTGCGATCGTGAAAAGTCCTCTGGTAGTTCCAACCCAAATCTCATTTCTAAGGTCAATTGCAATACAAGTAGGTGGATTAGATCCAAACTTTTCTTTGGTAATTATTCCCCAAGTTGTTGGTAATCTACCTTTGTCATTAAAATAAACAACCCCTTCAGTTAAAGCAATTTGACCTGACTTTTCCAGTAAAATCCATTTAGTATCGTATTGATCAATAACAAGGTCTTCAGTGTAAATCCACGAAGGATTAAGTTCGTTTACGTAAAACGTCCAGACAGAATCTTTTGATAATCTTGCCAAAATTTTATTATCACTCACTTTGTAGTTAAGAATCCAGATATTTCCTTCTGAATCCTCTGCCAATCCTTTAATTACAATAAAATTAGGATTTTCAACCACTCCATTTAATCCATTTACATTTTCACGGTGAAATCTAACTAAAAGAGTATCATTTTTTATTCTCGTTAAACCTGCTCCCCATCCAAGGGCCCATATCGTATTATTTGAAGTAATTTTTATTTTATGATATGCATTTGTTCCAAGTTCAGGATAATTACTAGTTGTGTAATTCATCCAACCGTCTTTACTCAGTTTATAAAATCCTTTTAAGACAACATCACGTCCTGATGCTGCCCATAAATTGCCGTTATTATCCACAGCAAGTGAAGGAAAGAAATTTGAATTCGGCCCAGGTGGATAAATAACTTCAAAATCTGAATGTGATTTTAATTTTATCAAGCCCCTGTTTGAAGCAATAAACAATCCAGATTCATTGTATTTTACATCTCTTAAAAAATAAGTTCCACTCGAAAATAAACTTATCAAATTTCCATTATGGTAAGCAAAAAGTCCATTAGGTAATAAAATTAAAAGGGAATCTCCTTTCTGTTTTAACGTCAAAATAGCGGTTGTAAGTTGTAATGGAAACAATGCTTGGAAATTTCTTCCATTAAAGAAATAGAGCCCACTACTGGTTCCAACAAAAATTGTATCCTTAAATTTCTCAATTGAATATGTGATTAATTGTGTTGCGCCTAAATTAATTGTAAAATTCCACCATGAGTTTGGATCAAGATAGTTGGTTCTGTTAGATTTTTGAACAGCGATTCCTCTTTCTGTTGCCACCCAAATTGTATCTAAAATAAAAATATCATTAACTTTTGTATCAGTACCAAAGCTACCAAGTTTGTTGTATGTATCACCAAAGTTTAGATTATTTACATCAACAAGACTAATACCAAAATCTGAGCAAACATAAACGATGTTATCTTTGTAAACGAGTTTATTTATTTGTTTTTTAGTTTTAACCGAATTTGCAATAGTGTAGATATTATTTGTTGTTTTAGAATTTACATCATATATGGTAAGGTAACCGTTTTTAGAACCAAACCAGATACGATCAAATTTGTCGACAGTAATAGATGTAATAAATATTTCAGGTAATCCATTTATCAGATTGAGCTGCTCGAAACGATTCGAATCAAAGTAACCAAAAACTCCACCTGAAGTAGCTGCCCAGATAGCTTTTTTGGAAAATACAATTGAATTTACATCGGATTGATTTGTATGATTTTGCCATTTACCAAATTGGGCAGAAATAGGAATAACACCAGTAAATAAAAAAATAAACAAATAAAAAATGAATCTCATTAGCATTCCTTTGATTCAATACTTAAAATTTTTTTACATTTTTCTTTTTTGAATAAAATTGAAAAGATTTTTAACCTGTTCGTTTGATAAACCAAATTTACCAAAATTTGTATCATCTTTCCTGAGCCCACCATGGAAATCCGAACCACCTGTCTCTATCAATGAATTTGAAATCATAAGTTTCTTTAAATGTGTTTTGAGGTTTCTTTTGATTGTTGGATGCTCAATTTCAATTCCCATTATTCCACTATTAATTATTTGATTCAGTTTTCCATCGGAGAGATTATATGGATGAGCAAGGACAGGAATTCCACCACAGGATTTTATTAACTCAATTACAACATTAAGGGAGGAATGCTTTTTCTTTTCATATGCAGAAGAATAATCACCAAGAAATTTATAAAATGCTTCGTAGTAACTTCCAACAATTCTTTTTTTAATTAATGCAGCGGCAATATGTGGCCTTGTTATAGGCTTGGACTCAGAAAATTGAAGTACATCTTCGATAGTTAGGTCTACTCCTTGTGCCTTAAGATTTTTCAAAATTCTTTCAGCTCGTTCCTGTCTTTCTTTTTTGAATTGCGATAAATAAAACCTTAAATCATCACTTTTTATATCAATAAAATATCCGAGAATATGAATTTCCTGATCTTCAATTTCACTGCTAATTTCAACACCTGAAATAACTGTTATTCCATTGGCAGTTCCAATTTTTATCGCTTCATCAACTCCATCAATTGTATCATGATCAGTTAATGAAATAACATTAAGTTTTTTTTGAATTGCTTTTTTGATTATACAATCAATAGAGTGACTTCCATCTGAGTAATTTGAGTGAATATGTAAATCCGCAACAATTTCCAAAAATGTTTATCCATCGTTATTAATTAATAATTTATGTTTTACGATTTTGAAATACAATTAATAATCGCAAATATGCTTAGCATTTCTCTCCACAAATAATGATCTTTAAGAGTCTTAATTCATTATTAACCTAATTTCATATAAAGATCAAATAACTTTTCATAAAAATTTTTTACCTTGTATTTATGAAAAGTGGATTAAAAAATATTTCATTTACTTTTCTCACGCTTTCTTTTGTAATTACAATAAATTCACAACTTTCCTCTCAAGTAAAATTTGAACTTAATACCCAAAGAGAACTTACAATTTCTGGAATTAGCCTAATTTTAACCTGCGCTAGTTTCACATTAGATAAATCCGATTCTATCGTGATAAGCGATTTAGAAAAATTAAATAAAAACACCATTCCTAAATTGGATAGAATATCAACTTATCATTACTCAGAATCACTGAGCAAAGTGAGTGATGCGTTACTAATTACTTCATTAATCATTCCTGTTAATTTAATTCTTATGAGCAAGTCCAAGAAAGAATTAATCAATTTTTCAGTAATGTATATTGAGACTTTTGCATTGAATTACGGATTAACTTCATTCACCAAATCAATTTCAAAAAGATATAGACCTTATGTATATAATCCAGATGTTCCTTTAGAAAAAAAAATATCAGCTGATGCTAACAAATCATTTTTTTCTGGACATACTTCTACATCTTTTGCAATGGGAACATTTTTTTCCCAGATGTTTTCCGATCTAGCTATAAATAAATCAGCAAGGCTTTATGTATGGGTAGTAACGCTTTCTTTGGCAACATCTGTAGGAATACTAAGAATATTTTCTGGTTATCACTATCCGAGTGACGTAATAATTGGAGCATTAGTTGGAAGCAGCGTTGGATTATTTATTACCGAAATTCATAAGGCAAAAAATGTGGAATCACTATATAAACTTTTACCAGATTTAAGGATTAATTTTACAATTCCTCTAAGCAAATGAATAAATAACAACTTCATCTTATCAATCGAAAGCACCTCCCCAATCTCGGTTTTCATCTGAAATAATATCAAGTGCAGCTTTTTCAATTGCTTCTACAAACCAGGAAGTTACAACACGTGGTCTTGTAATTGCTGTTCCAACAACAACCGCCCATGCACCTAGTTTTATTGCTTGAACACAATCAGATGGTGTGTTATATCTTCCTTCTGCAAATACTGGTTTTTTTATCCTTCGAACTAGATTCTTTAAAAGTTCAAAGTCTGGCTTTCCATTATTCAAATCCCTTGTTTCTGAAGTGTATCCGCTCAAAGTTGTAGAAATACAATCTGCACCAGCTTCAACACACGCAATTCCTTCTTCAAGTGTTGATACATCTGCCATAATAATTGTTTTATATTTTTCTTTAACATGACTTATAAAATCAGGCCCACTGACTCCCTCACGAAGTCGCATGGTACCATCTATAGCAATTACGTGACATCCTATTTCGATTAATGATTCAACTTCTTTCATCGAACCGGTGATTTTGACACTTCCATCTTCAAAAGTTGATTTAGTTAATCCAATTACAGGTACACTTACATTTGAAAGAATCATCTTTGTTTTTTCAATTCCCTCAGAACGAATTCCATAAGCACCGCCCATTACTGCTGCTTTTGCAAACAATGTGACTCCAATAGGTGAATTGAATGGATCATCCGCCTCGGCTTGGCAAGATACGATCAGTCCACCCTTAAGTTGATATAGGATTGAATTTATCATATTGTTAAGTTCTTTTCCATTATTGATGACAGTATGAACTCATCAGTTGAATCAAAGTTTTCAACAAAATCAAAAAAAGTTATAAAATCAGGGGTCTTTTTATAATCTTTTAGTTTAAAGATTAAATTTGATTGAGCAGGTACAAGTTGTATTCTGCTATTTTGTTCAAGAAGTTTTTTGTTTATTTCATCTAAAATGCACTGGCTTTGTATTTCAATTTCGAATAAATTGTTCACTTCGATTTCATATGAAACCCACCAACGCTTATCGTTCAATAAAATTTTTTTGTAGGCATTGTCAAATATTGATGAATCTTTTACAGGAGTTGTTATTATATTAACAAAACCTCGAACCAATTCTCTATCTGAAGGAGAGAGACAAGAATAAAAACTAAAATCACTCGAGGCATCAATTATTTTTTTTGCATTTAATTTGATATCACCCTCTCGACCATAAACTGTAACTACAAATCCATTTTCATTTTTTTCAATTTTTTTTGTGATTATGTGAAATAAACTATCAACTCCGTTTTCTACAAGAATTCGCTGTAATTCATACTTTAAGAATTCGGGATTAAGAACAAAGTAATTATAATCCATGAAGATATAGCTTTCCTTACTATTGATTAACTTTTCAATAATGAAACTTGTTATACTATCTTTTTTAATCAAATCACATGTCATTCGTTGATGGAGGTTTAAGCTTTCAGTAATCGTTCCACCACAAAAACCGTATCGATTCAACAAAAGCACACTATAACCTTTTCGCTTTAAATTCGTGGAAATAACAACACCTGCAACACTTCCACTGTACAAAATATAATCATAGTTTTGATTGATCATTTCTTTTTCCCAGCAAGGATTATAATTCTATCACTCGAGTCAATTTGTTTTAATTCAATTTCAACAATTGAAAGAATTTGATTTTCACTAATTAATCCTGTCGTATCGAGAATCTTTCCACCATATATTATAAAAATATCTGGAATTAACGCCCCGGCATCACCATACGCTGTATATTTTTGTATGATCTCACTTATGACCTTTTTGTATTCAGATGCAGTTATTTCGTAACACACTGCATCGTTGCTTTGCAATCGAATTGTACCTTCTCGATCGATTATCCTTACTCTAGTAGATCTATCTTTTATCAAACCGAAAAATCTTTTCATATATGAATTCGTGCTGACTGCTAACATTGTGTTCGTCCTACCGATAATTTTACACTGCATCGCTTCTACGCGCATAGACTTTGCACAAATCTTTATTAATTCTTCCTCGTCTAATTCTTTTATTCCTAGTTCTTTTGTTCTTAATTCACTTGAACCATATGCAGTTGCGATGACTTTTTTTGATTGAGTATCAATCTCAATTGTTGATTCAATTGTATCTGGATTTGCACCCATTTTTATGACTGACTCAATAGCTTCTTGCCTAAGTTTAATTATATCAGACTCAGTAGGATTTACAATATTTTTCTCTACTGTATCTCTTATGATGCCAAGTGCTGCCCCAATTGCTGAAATCACTTCACAATTTTCTGCAATCTTGTAAGGAAAATTAAGATGTTTTGCTGTGTAAGGAACAATTGCTGGTGCTCCACCTCCACCCCCAACAAGTTCAACTAAATCGGGATCAAGTTTATATTCGCGAATTAATTGTTTAATTACAGCCTTAATTTTTTCTGCTGAGATTCTCAAGATTTCTTCAGCTAATTCTTCTGGTTTCCTGTTCAATTTTCTTCCTAACCATTCAAAAAGTTTTTTAACCGATTTTTCGTTTGGCTCACTGTGTCCAATAACATTTGTTAAGTTAAGACGGGCTGAAGCTTCTGTTGGTGTTATTGCATAAACCGCCTTATCCAAATTTCTATTTCTTATTGAAACATAATCTTCGGGATCCTTTTCTTTCGGTTGAATTAATTCAAGTTCGTAATCGTTAAAATCATCGATTTCAGAAAAAGCGACATAAGACAAATTTGCAATGTGAGCACTACGTGGACCAACATCAATTATTTTATCACCACTTAAACGAATCATTGAACCACCAGCAATACCCAAGGTTCTAACATCAAGTGTTCGAACGTAAAGTCTATTTCCACCAATTTGTGCACTCTTAATTTGTGGCTTTCCATTTTTGATCACAGAGATATCGGTAGAAGTCCCTCCAACTTCAATAAAAATTCCATCAGATACTTTAGCATACATCAATGCAGAAGCGACACCGGCAGCTGGACCTGATAGTATCGTCAAAACAGGTCGTTTTCTCATTTCATTAATATCCATAATGCCACCGTCAGACCTCATCACCATTAAAGGTGCTTTTATTCCACTTCTTCTAATCGCATCTTCCGTCATATTTGCTGTCTCTATCATCTTGGGCATCATACTGGCATTGATGATTGCTGTTCGCGTACGAATTCTTAAACCATACAATTTTGTAATCTGACTAGCTGCCGTTGCCAGTATCCCCATTTTCTGAGCGACATTTACGACTAATTCCTCATTTTCAGGATGATCAACTCCAAATACTTCCGAGGCAACAATTACCTCAGCACCTTTTTCTATTAAATTTTTTATAGCAATTTCAGCCCTTTCTTCCGTTAGCTTTTCACTTAAATCGATATATTCAAAACAAGTTTGTAAAAACTTTTGCGGAGCAAGTTGAATATTTTTTTGATTTATTTCTCTTTGTGCAATCCGCCCTTCTATCCCCTTACCCATTCCAACAATTCCAACAGAAGCTACATCACCTTCTAATAAAGCATTTGTTGCTTGAGTAGTTGAGTGAGCAATTAAGATAACTTCCTCAGGTTTAATTCCAGTTTCATCAATTAATTTCATCATCGAATCTACAACACCACGGGCAACACCTTCTTTTGCAGTATGTGTTGTAGGGACACAAGCTTTACCAATCAATTCAAAGTTTATGATATCGACAGCAACAGCATGAGTGAATGTTCCGCCTACATCAATTCCAATTTTTATTTTTCTCATAGACTATCTAAAATATTTGAAAAAATATTTATTGATGTTTTGATTAATCAAATAAAAACTTGCAACATTAAATTCAAACCATAAATTTTAATGCCGAAGCAATTAAACCTAAAAGTGAAAGCGTCCAGGTATATGGTAAAGTATTCCACAAAATTTTTTGTACATCAACTTTCATTTCGTTTGCTAACCATACATTATGTGTATTTGTTGGATCACTGATACTTTGTATTTGCCCAACGCCTAAAAGCATCCCCATAATTGCTCCTGGATTCATACCACTGGCAAGCAATATTCCAGCTAAACCGTAACCCATACCCCAAACATTAAGTGGACCTCTATATAAAGCTAGTGGCGCTAAAAGAGTAAAAGTTATGACATAACTTAGCGGTGACTCAGGGACTATTTCCGCTAAAACAGGCTGAAGAAGTGATAATACTGGCCACGTCCCGTTTCTTTGTATCCAGTCATTTCCTGGTCCAAGAATAGCATTTAATAACATTCCAATTCCAAACATCAAAACAACTGCAGGCATTACTGCACTTCCGCCTTCAAAAACAGAACGTACAAATATATTTTTTATTCCTTTCTGATAAACTGCTATCACTCCATAAATCAATCCACAAATAAATGCTGAAATAAATTCCATCTCAAAAATTAATATGAGGAGAAGTGGAATTAAAGGAGTTAAGTAGGCAGACCAGTGAATAACTTTTGATTCTTTCTTCTGTATAATTCTTCTAAAATTAATGATGATAATAACAACCAGAAATATGGCAATTAAGTACTTCAAACTGATCCAGAAATAGTTTATAAATTTTTCTATTTCAAATCGATTTTTTTCTGAGATTTTAAAGTAAATAAGAAGGACCATTAAACCAAGTGTAATAAATAATCCACTAAATAAAGTGATTCTTGTAAAGTTTATTTCTTGCCCATCACGAAATAATTGTACAGTAATGTAAACTAAAGCACATAGAAAATTTAATGCTAACATTATTAGTGCGAACGATCTTACTTCATGAATTTGAAGCCCGAGCACATTAATGTACAGCGCCCAATTACCAGCATTTAAAAGGCCACCAGTACCCAAACCAAATAGAAAAATTCCTACTATGGTAATTGGTCCAATTCCAACAGCTGCCATAATTGGTAGGACAATTGTGGCAACCATAATTATTGCCCCAAGTCCTCCAAGAGTAGTAAATAAGAGTATTATAATTATTAGCATTAAAACTGAAACACTCCAAGGTTTATCACCTGAAAGCTCTGCCCCTTTCTTTATTAAATTCTCAGCTATTCCAGTTTTCTGAAGAAATACACTCAACATACTTCCAAAAATTGCTATCGTGTATGCAGTACTTAACTTTACTGCACCATGACCAATAACATATTGAAGAGTATCCACAAAGGAAACACCTGAGATTAATGGAATTAAAAAAGCCATAATTGGAAGAGCTAAAAGTGCGGGAAGTTTTCTTAAGAACATCAGTATAGCCATTATGAAAAACACTGAAAAAAGCAGGATCAATTGAAAAGTTTGCATAATCAAATTTAATTTTTAATTGAATCAGCTTATTTAAATTTCAAAAACAAAGTTTCGTAAAAATTTTGACGGTAAATCGATAAATAATTGCGATTTTTTATAACGCTTTCAATGCAAACAAAGTTCAGATAAATGAATGATATTAATCGCGTTATATTTTAATATATTTTTTTTAGTTCGGCTCCGGGGAAATAATGATTCAGAATATCTTTGAATTTAAAACCTTTACTAGCCATAACAGCACCACCAATTTGACAGAATCCGACACCATGACCCCAACCAGCACCATATAAAACGAACTTATGCGGAATATCACTACCCTCGGAATAAACAGGTTCTACAACGAAAGCTGAACTGTACAAATGTTTTTCAGATAGAGCTCTTCTTATTTCTAGTTCTTTTCCAAGAACTAATTCTTTTTTGGTTCCAACGATTTTTAATTTTTTGACCCTTCCAGAATTTCCACGCTCCAAAGGAATAAGAGCTTTAATCTCACCAAAATCAATCCCTAACTTCAAGTTGAGAAGCGTTTTTAATGCCAGTTGTTTTATCTCTATTTTCCATCGAAAAAAGTCTTTTGTAGTCTGATCATAAAAATTTAGAACTGTGCTAAGTAAGTTTTCGTCTTGTGTATTGCAATAAGCAGGAGGTGAAGATTTAATAAATTGAGAAAACTCTTCTTCGCCAGCAGGAAAACTTTCCTCATGAATTTCTCCATCATAAATTGCCTTTAAGTATGGATGGTGGACATCTTCCCAGACATTTTCGAATTGCTCAGTTATTCCGCCACAACATTTGGAATATCGTGTATCACATACTTTATCATTGTATATTAAAACAATTCCAGAAGTTTCTTTTACAGCTTGAGTAGACTTATTAGTTACTATTCTTGTAATACCCTGATATCTCTGACAATGGTCATCTGCACAGACATCAAAATCTTCATGTTCGGTTTTATCGTGCCATAAAATTCTTTCGTTATCATTTATAATAAAATTACCTTTAGTTTCATGATTTTTATTTCTTTCAAGTTGTGATATTAACCAACTTCTTGAGATTATTGCATGAGCTTTTAAATATTCGTAAGGACTTGCCGCATTCATTTCAGATGATATTACACTTTCAAGATATTTTTCAATTTCAATTTCATTTATCAGACTTAACTTACCATTTTTATTTACTATGTTTATTTTACCTTCAAAAGATTCAACCTCAACCCGTTCCCAGTGAAAGTCAATACCAATAACAACATTTTCTATATCCACTCTGTAGGTCGAGCGAAAAACAGAAAGTAAAGGTTTTAACGGGACTAACGAAATTGATTGGTCCTGAAATATAATTGAACCATTCTCTTTAATTACAATTCTATCATCTTCCACGTGTGCGGTAAGTCTTTTGTCTTTTATCTTTAGTGTGTTATTAATTTGATAATCTCCATGTATCCTGAACACAATTAAATCACGATTTTGTAAAATCCCAACTTTAATTTTTGGTTGTTTCATTTGATATAAACCATTTTAATTGTTTTAGACTGGTTCTTGTAAGTTAACTTCACAAAATATACGCCACTAGAAATATCTCGATTAATATTATATGGTTTGAATTCAAATTCATAATTACCACTTAAAACATATTCATCCAGAAGTGTGGTTACCTCGCTGCCGAGCAAATCATAAACTTTCAACGTTACTTTTTCTTTTTCAAATTGATTTTCATTTTTTATTGTAAATCTGATTCTCGTAGTGGAGTTAAATGGATTGGGATAATTTTGATACAAATCAAAAAAGTAAACAATTTCTTCTTTATCATCTACTTTCGTCAATGGCGATAAATAAATGATTCTAACTGCGTCTGCAGTAATTGTTCCATCACCTTTTGATAATAATCTAACTTTTATAAAATCATTACTTAAAACATTAACAGTATCAAGTAAATACCATAAACCACCATTAATCCTTTGGTTAACAAACCTTCTGGAAAAGTAATTTGAAGTATTAATCTCATACTGCGCATTTGTAGCAGAAGTCGCTAAATCTTGGTACATAACATATACACCATACTTACCTGAGCTTAAAAAAGGTGTTATCCACTCGACAAAATAATTAAAGTCAGCTGGCATAATGTAGTAAAAACTATTTCCATAATAATTCCAGAACGAGTTTGAGGTGGAAAGATTCCAATTACCTGCTATCAGCGCAGAATCGTTATCCATAATAAATCTTTTTGGATGATTAATTTGTAGATATTCCATAATTCCCAGAACTGATTGTTTGCCAAACAAACTCAAGATATGATTGTCAATCCACACATTATTTGAGAACCGAGTATATGGTGTTTCGTAGGTTAAAGCCATTATCTGGTCACCCCAGTTTGCCCACATCCAACCTTCTGGGAAATAAGCTTGTAAATTTGAATAGCTATAATCGGAAGGTTTTATAAAATCCGTATTTCCAGATTGAAGATTTGCAAATTGAATTTGACGACGATAAAAGTAGTCAGAAGTTGAAACGGCAGTGTGAATCCAGAATGTAGCATAATTTGCAACCTGTGAATGCATATTAAGAGCGACATGAACCTGTCTTTGACTTAAAACACTTTGCAAAAATTCCTTTGCTCGTTGAACTTCTTTGGGCGTAGCGGATGGAATTTTATTCCACTCTCTTTCCAGATCAACATTGTTTGCATTCACTCTTGATTTTCCAAGATAAACACCATCGGGATTAATGAAGGGTAAGACGAACCATTTGATTTTTTGACGAAGAAATGATGCAACTTCATCATTTGAAAGAAAATAGTCTATCATCCCATCAAGATGATAAGAAGACGGTGTTTCAGATGGATGAGTTCTGCCATGTGTCCATATAAAGAATTTTAGAGAATCTGGAATAGTAAAATCAGTCAGTGTCAATAAGATTAATGGACGATTCTGTTCTGAATAACCAATTGTATCAATTTTTACATAGGGATTATTAACAAGCGATTGAATTTTGTTATTTAGTTGATAAAGTGGATACGGAACATAATATGCAACATAAACTGAGTCATTTGAATAAGTTTTTTTAAATACATTGCGCTGTGGACTTTCCAGCTCAGTGAAACGATGCCAATCAACATTATCATATGAATACATTGGTCGAGTTACATCGGAATTCTGAACTGTTACAGAAACAAATCTATTTTTAACATTCTTCATCTTAAAGTAAAACCACCTTCCAACTATATCAGCCCGAGTCCTTACTATAAAATTAACAGAGTCAACCGTTGTAACAGACTCTAAATTGCCACTATCGAAGTTTGCTTCAAAAATGACCTGGGACTTTAACTGAAGAGAATAAAGAAAGGCTAATAAAAACGTAAAAATTACTTTCATATTTTATTACAAAATTACCGCAGTAATATTTATTAACCAAAGAGAGAACTTTTTGAAATTGTTAAATATTCTGTTAATATTTTCTAAACTCATCAAATTTCGAAGAAACTTGGTGAGCTCAATGAAATAAAACAAAAACTTAAGTTGATTTTTTTAATACCTTTAATTAGTCAAAGAACTACGACTTGTTTTGTTTCTATAAATTTATATAAAAAAGTGGAGGAAAGTACGGAGTAAAATAATTTTTACTAATCCAGTTGTTTTCTAAATAATATTAAGCTGAAGAAAAAGATCACCAGCCCTATGATAAACATAATCAAAATCTCATCCCAGAGAACATCCAATCCTGAACCTTTAAGAAAAATTGAGCGGATAATTATCAAAAAGTACTTAAGCGGCATAAAATGAGTGAAAAACTGAATGGGCGCCGGCATGTTTTCAATTGGAAAGGTAAAACCAGAGAGATAAATAAAAGGCAAAAGTATAAGAAATACTGCTATCATCATTGCTTGTTGTTGTGTTTTAGATATTGTTGAAACTACTAACCCAAGTCCTAACGTTGAAAATAAAAATGGAATACAGCTAGAAAGTAATAGGATAAGACTTCCCTTCATCTCAATTTTAAAAAACAAAAAACTTGCAACTATAACAATAATAACATCAAAGAAACCAATTAAAATGTACGGTATTAACTTACCCAGAATTAGTTCCCACTTTTTAATTGGAGTAACAATCAACTGTTCCATCGTGCCAAATTCTTTTTCCTTAACGATCGCAAAAGACGTTAAAATTAACGTAATGACAGTTAGTAAAAGTCCAATAATTCCAGGAACGAAATAGTGCGAGCTTTTCAATTCAGGATTAAACCAGACTCGAAGTTTTGCATCTATACTTTTAACATTTACAGGAATCCCGTTTTTGTTGAAATAGTCAAACAAAATATTTTTATTAAAGTTAAAAATGATTCCTGAAATATATCCCAGAGATACATTAGTTGAATAAGCATCTGTTCCATCCGCTAAAACTTGAACTTTAACGTTTTTTCCAGTTAACAAATTATTTTCAAAATCTTCCGGAATGATTAAAACCACCTTCGCCAAACTTTCATCGAGAAACCTATCGATTGATTTTAATTCTTTTTCAATCGACACCACATCGAAATATTCGCCTATTTGAAATTTTCTGATAAGTTCACGACTAGAACTGGAATTATCCAGATCGCAAAATACAATTTGTACATTTTTCACATCGAAAGTGATAGCATAACCTATTAAAACCAGCATTAAAATAGGTGCGATGAAAACAATCGGAAGCATTCTTTTATCTCGTTTCAACTGAAGAAATTCTTTCTTTACAAATTCTCTTAATGTTGTCATCTCAAGCCTCTCAATTTTAATACGATCAAAGAGATAAATGACATAGCGAGAAGAAAAACCGTCAGATATACAAACTGTTCCCAGAGTTGCATAAACCCAACTCCTTTGAGTATAACTCCTCTCAATACTATCAGATAATACTTCGCTGGTATCACGAAGCTAAAATATTGCAGAACTAAAGGCATACTATTAATAGGGAAGACAAATCCAGAAAACGCCAGAGTTGGAATTATAGTAGATAAAATAGAAACTAATAGTGCAACTTGTTGACTGCTAGCTAACACAGAAATAAATATTCCTAAAGATAGACTTGTTAAAAGAAAAATAAACGTAGCAATGAAAAGAATAAGAATGTTGCCTTTTATAGTCACTCCAAATAATATTCTTCCAGTAAGTAGAATCAGAGATGCTGAAATCAACGCAATCAACAACGGTGCTACAAGCTTTCCAATGATTATTTCATAATTTCTGACAGGAGAAACAATTATTTGTTCAATTGTGTTTCTTTCTTTCTCTCTAACAAAGGTAAGTGTAGTTGCGATCACAGATAAAATCATTAAAATAAACCCAATTAAACCAGGAACGAAAAAATTAGCCGTCTTAAGTTCAGGATTGTACCACACTCGTGGTTCTAATACAATAGCAGGGTGCGTTTGAATATTTACTTTTAGATCTTTTATCATTTTAATTGAATAATCATGTACATAAAGATTAAGATAATTAATGATGTTCATTGCAATCATAGATTGAGCACCATTAACAATAATTTGAATTTCAGGATTGTTATCTGAATAAATACTATTTTCAAAATCATCTGGAATTATCACTCCAACTTTTGCTACATCGTTTTGAACGAATAATTCAATCTCTTTATAACTGTTACAAAACTTCACTAGTGTAAAATGCTCGTTATTGGAAATTTCCCTTACAAATTCTCTTGAATGATAACTTTGACTTTTATCCCAAATTACAATCGGTGTGTTTTTAACATCTAGATTTAGAGCATATCCAA
>CAKZPH010000182.1 GCA_937138605.1 uncultured Ignavibacteriales bacterium | reverse complement strand
AATTTTTGGTACAAATACAGATACTCTTGAACAACTTGCTATTAAAGCTGAGCAAATCATAAGAAATGTAAATGGTGTAGCGGATGTTGTGGCAGAACGAAACCAAAAAGGTTATTACATAGACATCATACCTAAAAGAGACATTAGCTCAAGATATGGAATAATAGTGAAAGATTTGAATGAAATTATTGAACTTATCATTGGAGGTGAAAATCTGACGACAGTTGTAAGTGGCAGAATCAGAATTCCTATGAGAGTCAGATTGGTTCAAGATTATCGAGATAATGTTGAAGAATTAAAGAAATTACTTATTCCAATCCCTTCTCAGATCAGCATGTCAACTAATTCATTTTATGAAGTAAGTAATCAAAGTGATTTTTCTGATATGATGAATACTAATATGATGAAATTGAATAATACGCTGGAAACTTCACCAAAAACTTTCTCAATGACTCAAAAGCCAATATCACTTGATGAAAGTCTAAATAGACAAAATATCTACATTCCATTATCACATCTTGCTGAAATAAAGATTGTAGAAGGACCTGCCATGATAAACAGTGAAAATGGCATGTTAAGATCCATAGTCTATTTTAATGCACGTGGCAAAGATATGATGAGCGTAATTAACGAGGCGGAAAAATTAATCAAACAAAATCTTAAACTTCCAGAAGGTTATAGTATTGAATGGAGCGGACAATTCGAAAACAAAATTCGCGCACAAAAAACTTTAATGATAATAATTCCAATAACTTTACTTACAATATTTGTTTTGTTGTTCCTTGCTCTCAAGAATATGAAAGAAGCATTAATTGTTATGCTATCTGTTCCTTTTGCTTTAATTGGCGGTGTTTATATGATATACATTCTCAATTATAATTTTTCAGTAGCAGTATGGGTGGGCTTTATTGCCTTATATGGAATTGCAGTGGAAACTGGTGTTGTGATGGTGGTTTATCTTCATGAAAGTTTAGACAAACGAATTAAGATGAAAATGAAATCAGGCAATGCTTCAATTTCTCTCCAGGATATTTATGAAGCAACTATAGAAGGTTCGGTTTTAAGATTAAGACCAAAGTTAATGACAGTCGCAACTAGTATGGTTAGTTTAATTCCTGTAATGTGGTCAACTGGCACAGGTGCTGACGTAATGAAACCTCTTACTGCACCTATGATTGGTGGACTATTGACTTCTGCAATTCATGTTTTAGTCGTTACACCGGTGCTCTTTTACATAACCAAATCACGTGAACTTAAAAGAGAAAAACTCCAGCTATCAAAAATCTCACAATGGATGTACGAATAATTTTTAAGGTTTTGCTATGAAAAGAAAAATTATAAGCCAAATAGTTTTCATATTCTCTCTTGTAGATTTTATTTACGCTCAACCTATTGATTCACTTCTGATTGAAGCCTTGCACAATAACTTATTGATCAAATCTTTTGATTATAAAATTAAATCAAGTGAACAAAAAATATTACAACAAACACTTCCAGCGCCTGAAATCTCCCTGGAATTTAATCAATTTGACTTAAACCGATTTGACATTTGGAATAATTCAATATCAAACAATATAACATTTACCCAGATGTTTCCACTCGGTGGAAAGTTAAAATCCATGACTGAATTGAATAAAATAAATATTAAAATCACAAGGGAACAATATAATTCCAGGGTTAATCAAATCTTCAGTGAGATCAGTAAAAAATATTATGAACTATTTTTAGTTGAAAAGAAAATTGAATTACTATTAAAGCAAATTGATCTTTTAACTCAAAATTACAATTACTATAAAGAACTTTACACAATTAATCGAATTCCACTATCATCACTTCTTTTATTAAAAAATGAGATAACCACTTTACAAATAGATTTAGTTAACCTCAAAAAGGAAAGAAAAAATAAAAACGTAGAATTATGTTTTCTATTAGGAAGGAATTTCGACGATACTATTCGAATACAGAAAGAGTTGACTCTACCATTACTTAACTTGAACGATGAACAAATTAAAGAGTTGATTAAATCAAACCCCAATCTCAACAGAATGAAATTTATGTTAGAAATGAATAAAAAAGAAGTAGAATCAATCAAACGTGAACTTTATCCCGATTTAATGCTCAGTGGAATGATCATGCAAATGCCTAAAGGAATGATACTAACCACAAAAACTACTAACCAAACAATTAATCAAAATAGGTTTAATATAATGTTTGGCGTAATGGGCTCAATCACCCTACCATTTGTTCCCTGGTCAAGGAAAAGTCTTAACGCAAAAACAGAAGAGATAGAAAATCTTACGAAATCCTATGAGCATGAATTAAATAATATGGAAAGAGAATTAAGTTCGATGGCTAGGCAAAGTCTAATTAGAATGAAATCAAATTTAGAGATTTTAAGCCAGCTCGAATCGGAAACAATTCCAAACTATGAAAAACTGTTTCAGCTTAAACTTAAATCTCTTGAGGTAGATGAAACATCAATTCTTCAACTAATTGAAATTTCACGAATGTTGCTTATGGAAAAGATGAAATATTGGATGTTTTATACAGAATATTTAATGGAAGTAAGTGAACTCAATTTTTTAACAGGAGGTAGACTTTTATGAAAAAAGTGAATAAAAAATTTGTGGTAATACTATCAATCTTAATTGTGATTTTAATCTCTATTGGAATTTATCTCTCCACGCATCTAGAAGAAAAAAAATCACTTCAAAGTAGTGAAATTTATTACTGCCCAATGCATCCTGAAGTAACTTCAAATAAACCATCCGTTTGTCCAATTTGTAATATGAATCTTGTAAAAAAGTCAGATGAGGCGCATGAACATGAAACCACATCATTGACATTGTCAGACTCTAAACTGGTACTAGCTAATGTAAAAACTTGGGCTGTCAAAACAGCACCGCTTGAGAAAGAAATAAAACTTTATACGTTTTTAGAAATTCCAGAAAGTAACAGGAAAATCATATCAGCCCGTTTCAGTGGGAGAATAGAAAAGTTGTATCTAAACGAAACAGGTAAATTCATTAAGAAAGGTGATGTTTTATTTGAAATCTACAGTCCTCAATTAATTCAAGCTCAAAATGACCTGTTGTCCTCATTGAATATTCCGGATGGTGAGAATAAAGAACTTATTTCCTCTTCAGTTAAAAAATTAAAACTTTTTGGAATTACTGATGAACAAATTGAAAGAATAATGTCAACGAAACAATTATTTTATACTATGGAATATTATGCGCCCTTCTCTGGATTTGTTCTGCAGAAAAACGTTTCAGAGGGGCAATACACTAATGAAGGAATGATGTTGTATGAAATTGTTGACATCTCAACTCTTTGGGCAGTAAGTGAGATTTACGAAACTGATATAAAGAATATAAAAGTTGGTGATATTGTTAAAATAAAAATTGATGCATACCCGAATGAACAATTTTCAGGTATCGTTTCTTTTATATCACCAATAGTTAATTCAACAACGAGAACAGTTCAAATAAGAAGTGTTGTTAAAAATTTATTCCATAAGTTGAAGCCATATATGTATGGAAGCGCTTATATCCAAAAAAAGTTAGGATTTGGAATATTGATTCCTTCATCGGCAGTACTAATGAAAGGAGAGAGCAATATTGTATGGGTAAAAGTCGGAGAAAATTCTTTTGAACCTCGACTTATTGAAATTGGTGAGAAGTTTAACGATTATTATTTAGTTTTATCAGGATTAAAAGAAGGAGATGAAATTGTAGTGAGTGGAGCTTATCTAATAGATTCGGAAAGTCAATTGAAGAATTTTTTACTCAATGTGAATCATTTTAAAGAAAATTTTGCTAAGTATGATAAGAAAGATACAGTATTTCTTGTGAAAGATAAGTCAGTTGTGCCTTTTAATTCCGTCTGTCCTGTTCTTGGTGAAGAAGTTGATTTAAATGGTCCAAAAGTTTTTTATAATGGAAAAGTTTATGGATTTTGTTGTAAAGGTTG
The DNA here is from genome assembly GCA_937138605.1 of uncultured Ignavibacteriales bacterium. GTDB lineage: Bacteria > Bacteroidota > Ignavibacteria > Ch128b > Ch128b > CAKZPH01. Next base: position 10,651 of record CAKZPH010000182.1, on the reverse strand, counting down.
TGATGAAAAATTTATGAGGAATCCTGAATATTATGCTAAAAGAATCTCTGTTGATGGACAAAAATTTCTCGGTGAATAAACAATAATTAATGAAAGGATTATAAAATGAGAACCAAAATATTTGTGTTGATTATAACTTTTTTCATAGTTACATCGTTTAATGAACAGGTTTTCTGTCAGGAAAAGTCAAAACCTGTCCAGCAAAAACAGAATAAAATAGAGAGTAATACAAAAAAACAAAGCAAGAAAATTTGGAATTCATTATGTCCCGTTATGGGCGATCCTGTCGACCCTTCGGTCAAAACCGTTGAATATAAAGGAAAGGTAATAGGATTTTGTTGCAAAAGTTGTATAAAAAAATTTCAGAAGGATCAGGAAAAATATTTTAAGAGAATTAGTCCAGATGGAAAATCACTTATTAATTAAAAGGAAGAATAATGAAAGTAGCAAATCTTCTTATAGATGGGATGACATGTCATCATTGCGTTTTAACAGTGACAAATGCATTGAAGTCACTTGGAATTCAAAATTATAATGTGGAGATAGGAAGAGCATATATCGTTTACAATAAACATGAACTGGATTTAGAAACAATCAAAGCAGCAATTGAAGAAGAAGGTTATATATTAAAAGAGTTTAACACATCTGATGAGGAATACAACGAAGAAGATAATGAACAATTTTTTAACCCGGAAAGCGACTAGAATATAGTCGAGAATTAATCACATATTTCTTTAAGCATTATAATATAATTTCAACAAGCATAGTAGCATGTTATAAATTTCTCATATGAATGTTCAGGTACAACAACAATCTATTCAAAGTTAAACGATGGAAGATAAAAAACTTGACATAATTACTTTACCAATCGAAGGAATGCATTGTGCAAGTTGCGTCTTAAGGGTAGAGAAATCACTTAAAAAAACTCCTGGTGTAAAAGAAGCAAATGTAAATTTAGCTACTGAACAAGCGCAAGTAATAATAGATAAAGAACTAGTAAATTTTGAAAAACTTAAAGAAGCAATTGAAAAAGCGGGATACAAGGTTTCAGATAATTACCTGAACGATTCCGAATCCGAAGAATACATCCCAAAAGAGCAGTTAAACTATATTAAATCTCTAAAAAAAGATTTGCTGTTTGCTGCACTTTTCACTTTGCCTGTTCTTTTAATAAGCATGTTAATGATGAGTGAAAGATTTAACAACATTCTGAGTAGTCTAGCTCATCACATAGACAAAGTTCTTTTTGTATTAACAACTCCTGTAGTCTTCATCAGTGGAAGAAGATTTTTTATCTCCGCAATTAAAGGTTTGAAAAATTTTACAGCAGATATGAATACTTTAATAGCTGTAGGAACAGGTTCAGCTTATCTCTTCAGTTCTTTGATTACACTTTTCCCTAGTTCTTCTAATTTCTTACCAATGCAAAACTATAAAACTCTGTACTACGAAACTGCTGTTGTTATAATCGCTTTAATCTTACTCGGTAGGTGGCTCGAGGCAAAATCAAAACTTAAAACTTCAGATGCCATTAAAAAATTAATTGGATTAAAACCTAAAACGGCTAATGTAATAAGAGATGGTAAAGAAATTACAGTTTCGATCAAAGAATTACAATTAAATGACATTGTAATAGTCCGACCCGGTGAAAAAATTCCTGCAGATGGATTTATCATAAATGGACATTCCATTGTAGATGAATCAATGATTTCAGGAGAAAGCATCCCAATCGAAAAAAAATTTGGTGATAAAGTTATAGGTGGTACGATAAATATTTCTGGAAGTTTTGATTTTCGTGTCTCTGCAATTGGAAAAAATTCCGTTCTTGGAAAAATAATTTCTATTGTCGAACAAGCTCAACTATCAAAAGCATCTATTCAAAATCTTGTTGATAAAATTGCATCCATCTTTGTACCAATTGTAATTGTCATTGCAATTATAACATTTCTTTTCTGGTTGATTTTTCATGATTCACTGACTCACGGACTTACAAGTTTTATTGCTGTACTAATTATTGCATGTCCGTGTGCTCTTGGGCTTGCAACACCTACTGCATTAATTGTAGGAACAGGTCTTGGCGCTAAAGCAGGTATTTTAATCAAAAACGCTCAGAGCTTAGAATTGCTTCACAAGGTAACCCATGTATTGTTTGATAAAACTGGTACAATTACAACAGGAGAGTTGATTGTAGAAGCAATTTACCCGCTCAACGATTTCAAGGAAAAAGAATTTTTACAACTCATTGTCTCAGCTGAAAATAAATCAGAACATCCAATTGCTAAAGCAATAGTAAATTTTGCTAGATTAAATTCAATACAACTTCTGGAACCAGGTAAATTTAAAGCCTCTATCGGATTTGGAATTGAAGCAGAAATTAATAATCATCGAATAATTATTGGTAACGAAGATTTATTAAAAAGCAATGCTGTTAATTTGGTTGACCTGAATGAGGTTCAAAATCAGATAACAACTGAAGGAAAAATTACAATATATTGTGCAATTGACAATAAACTGGCAGGAGTTATTATTCTCAGTGATTTTGTGAAACCTACTGCTAAAACTGCAATTGACAAACTAAAAGAATCAGGGATTAAAGTAATTCTAATTTCAGGTGATAATAAAAAAGTTACCGAAGGAATTGCAAAAAAAATGTGCATTGAAAATTTTTATGCAGAAGTATCTCCAGAAGACAAAGTGAAAATAATAAACGAAGTTAAGAAAAATAATAGAATTTTAGCCATGGTTGGTGATGGAATAAATGATGCGCCTGCTCTTGCTTCTGCAGATATTGGTATAGCAATGGCAAACGGTACAGACGTAGCAATAGAATCTGCAGACGTTGTATTAATGAAAAATGATTTACTAGATGTCTACAGGGCAATTCAGATTTCCAAACTTACAATCAAAGCTATTAAACAAAATTTATTCTGGGCTTTTATTTATAATATAATTGGGATTCCACTCGCAGCGGCTGGATTTCTTAATCCAATGTTTTCTGCATTTGCAATGTCGATGAGCTCAATTTCGGTAATAACTAATTCATTGAGAATCAGTAGAAAAAGTATTTAAATTGTTATAATTACCTAAGTTATTTATTCAAAAACAAAATTAAATGGAGAGAACGATGAGAAAATTACTCAGTATCATTCTAACAATTCTTTTGTTTGTTTCTTTATCTTTTGCTCAAACACAAGATAAAAAATCGGTAAACAAAAAAACCAAGATGGAACAAAAAGAAACTTCAAGTTCAGTCATAGATGAAAAAAAGTCATCGGATGACGAAAGCTGTGGAACGTCTAAGAAAGTTAAATCAGAAAAAAAGAGTGAATGTTGTTCTGTCAAAGAGGATAAAGAAAAACAAAAATAGTTTACGTGTCCACTTCAGATAAAGGAGTTTCTTAAGAAACTCCTTTTTTGTTTAAAAATCAGAATTTCAATTTAAATCTCTTTGCATCTCTCTTGAAGATTTCATTTCAGATGCTCGTTTTAGCGGAAAAGTAATCATAAATTTTGAACCCAAACCTTCGGCGCTTTCCACATCTATTTTACCACCCATCAATTCTACAATTTTTCTCGTTATGGTTAACCCCAAACCTGTACCTTCAATTGACTTCTTTATAGCAAGAGAAGATCTGCGGAACTCTTCAAAGATAAATGGTAAATCTTCAGCAGGAATTCCAATTCCACTATCTTCAACACTAATAAAAATTTTACTCTCAGACATTTTAGAAGTTACTTTAATAAATCCTTCTTCAGTAAATTTTATGGCATTTGAAATAAAATTCGAAATCGTCTGATGTAAACGACTCTTATCAATAAGAACCATTTCAGTTTCCAAAGAGCCATCAAGCTCAATAATAAGATCTAAATTCTTTGAACGAATTTTTTCCTTAAATAAATTTACTGTCTCTCTAATTTCAGCATTGATGTTTACAGGACTTTCTTCCAGTTTTAAGTATCCCGCATCTATTCTAGCAAGATCTATGATATCGTTAATTAAAATTAAAAGTCTTCGACTATTCACGCTTATATAGTTTATATATTTTCGCTTTTCTTCTTCCGAAAGTGAAAGTTTAGGATCAAGAAGTATATCAACAAATCCAATAAGGGAAGTGATGGGAGTTCTTAACTCGTGAGATAAATTTGCAATAAAACTCATCCTTGACCGTGATAAATTAAGTGCCTTTGAAATTTCTACACGCAGTTCTTTATTCTGTTTTTCTAAGTTTTCTAATTGATTTTTCAATTTGCCAATTTCTGGAAGTGGTGGAGTTTTTCTTCTTTGAATAAATAGAAAAAGAAATGCTAAAAGAATTAAAGAAAGTAAAACGATGAAGATAACCCAATAATTTTTATAAAAAGGTTTCGAAACATTTACAACATTACTTATGGCAGGTGAAGACCAATCCGTTAAATTTGTTTTTGCTCTGATGTAAAATTTATAAGTACCTGATGGAAGATTAGTATATCTGGCTTCTCGTGAACTAGTTGGCTCACTCCAATCTTCATCCCATCCTTCAAGCTTATATGAAAATCTAATATTATCATTCGATGAAAGCAAAATCCCATTAAATTTTATTACTAAATCTTTTATTCCTTCAACTTTAATTTCGTCCACCAAGCTTTGAGAGTTTCCATTGATTCTAATTTCAGTTATAAACACAGTGGGAGCTAAAGCCTTTATAGATTTTTCATCCTTCGAGATTAAATGGAGTCCATTGTCTGAAGCAACATAAAGATTCCCATTCTCAGAAATTATAGCATAATTGTTATAGACGGATGGTAATATATGTCTCCACTCCGAGCTATATTTAACTTCTCGCCAGTTCCAGAAAATCAGTCCTTGATTGGTCAATGCCCATAGATTGTTTAATTCATCAAAATAACCAGAATACACTTCTAATAATCTGTTATGATTTTCACTGGCTGGAATTTGCAAAATTTTAACTTCACCACTTTTAAGAAACATTAAAATACCTTTATCAGTACCAAAAGATATGTTTGTTCCTCTATCTTCTAGTATGAAGTTAATTTTCGTAGCATTCATTTTATTAAGAACATCAGTTTCCTCAAAACTATTCTTGCTAAACTTAAATACTTTTTGTTCCTGACTAACCAACGATAAAGCTCCGTCCCTCGACTGATATAATTTTAATATTTCGCCTGCAAATGGAATTTTGTTTTCGTCAATTAGAAGTTTTTGATCGTTTGATATTAGTCGTTTTATTTTAGAATCAAAAAGAAAATTACCAGCAATGATTAGTTGATTATTTTTTGTGAGAATTATATCGTTAATTTTTTCTCTAGCATCATTTAAAATAATTATTGGCTTCAATCGAGAAAATCTTTTGAATTCGAATATTCCCCAATCATCAATTAACAAAAATAAAATGCTTCCATTGGAAACAATTTTTCTTATTTCATTTTTCTTGCCACTCAAAGTTTTCAATCGATTTAAGTCAGAATTAAGATCAAAAACTTCAAACTTGTTATTCTTAAAAATTGTGATTTTACCTGACTTGTGGCCGAGATATAATTCATCATTTTGTTTTGCTATGGCATAAATCTGATTTTCTGCAAGACCATTTTGAACAGTATAACTAACAAGACTTGTGGTAGTTTTTCTTATCAATCCCTTTTCTGTGCCAATCCAAAGATTTGATTCAGTATCAATAAAAAATTTTGTAATCTTAGCTTTTGCATTCAAATCGTTCTCAATTAGTTGAATTGAATTACTTTCTAAATCAATCATTTTCACATAATAATCACTTATCAAGAACAATTGGTTTAAACTCTTAGAATAAATCTCATTAAATTTTTCACGATAAGGTGAGTAAAACTTATAAGTTAAATCTTCTAACTTCTCATTTACCAACTTGAGCAACTGATTATCTGCCAGAATAAAAATTGAAGGTATTTCCCCTTTAGTTCGCTGACTTTTATCGAATGTTATGCTTACTTTTTCTTTCCGAACAAAATAAGTGGTTGGAAATGTGTATATGACTCGACGATTTTTTAAAAACTGTATACCTTTATCACTTAAGACGGCTAAAAAATCATCAAAACTTTTAATTGCAATAATCCGATTTGAGATTAATCCTTCTTTTTCTGTGAAGGAAAACCAACCATTCGCATAGAAAGATAAACCATCTTTCAAGCTTGATGCATAGAGAATTACTGCACCATTTTCATTTACTAATTCTAAATCAGTATATCCATTTTTATCGTTTAATGGTGACGCAAGAATTCTAGCACCTAATTCATTCAATGAAATTATATATCCATCCCAGGTGAGAAAATACTTATTACCTGATTTATCGCACCTTATTTTCTTTATCTCTTTTAGAATCAAGCCAAAAGGATTACCTAAGTGGTTAAATCTCGTACTATAACTTATCCATTCACTTCCATTAAAAACTGAGATTCCACTTTCAGTGACAACCCATAACTGGCCAAGGTTATCCTGTTCAATGTCCAAAATAACATTATCTAATAAACCGTCATTGATGTTATAAATTCGTGTTGAATTGTAAATAAACCCCAGGAAAAGTACACTGATTAAAATCAACGAGTATTTTAGGAGAATTGAAGTGTTGAGTATTTTGTTAAAAAAATAAATCATTTAGCAAATTTGTTAATTCAAATAAACTATAACAATCCTACTCTCCCAAACCGAAACTCTCTCCTGAACTCGTAAAAATAATCGGAATTTTTAGAAAAAAGTTAACACAACTATTGAGTTTAAATTATCGAAATTTTACAAATGTTTCTTAAATTAAAATATTAGGTTATTTATTACTAAGCAATTAGTTTTAATTTTTCTTTAGCTTTGCATAAATTAAGTCTAAAAATAACAAAGTTAGATAAGCAAATGAAAAATAAAGATTACTTGAAAGAAATTATTAAAGAAGTCTGTGAAATTCTAAACACGAATTTCGAATATGAAGACGAAGTTTATTATATCTCTGTAAAAACTGAAAATGAAGGATTTGAAGAAGTCAGCATTTATCAAACCATCGATTCTTATGGAGTAGAAAAAATTGATTGTACTGTGACAATCGGACCAATTATTCGTAATCCTGATTTAATTTATACTTTTTTGAAAAATAATTTTGAATTGGATTACGGTGCATATGCGCTGATTCATGAAGACGATATGGATGTCTTAGTGATAGTTGAAAGTTTAGTTGCCGATACAACGACAGCAGATGACTTATCTGCTATCATCTCATATATGGCTGAAGTTGCTAGTGAAACTAAAGGGTTGATTACCAAAAGCTATTAATTGAAATCGTAAAATTGAGAAAGATTGTACTGATTCATCTCTTAATATTATTACTCTGCAATAATTTAGTTTTTGCTTTTAAGAAATCGAGTCAATTAAAAGTAGGTTATAATTCTTCAGAAAAATTCGATGATACTTTAAACATCTCTACATTTAAACTCACACCACCTTTTAAGGATACAATTAATCTCAAGTTTTCAAAACTATTAACTGAAAATTCTCTAGTTATTTCAAATTTCGATTTACTTAGAAAAGCTCCATTAAACTGGATTAACATTTTCCCATTAAATACAAACTCTTTTATTTTCGACCTCGGATTACCTTCAAATTTTTATGAGCTTGTTTTGAGACAATCTGGACTAAGAAGAGTTAGTTTTCAGATCGATGAAATAGAACTTAACGATGGACTTACTGAAATTTATGATTTACGTGATTTAAGAATAGATGCGATTGATTCTATTATAATAATTTCACCGCTTCGAGCCTTTCTCACTAGTCGTAATAATCATGACGAATCAATTCGCTTTGTAGAAAAAAGAAAAAGTTCACCAACACCTTACTCTCGCATTAAATATTTAGAATCCCCATATGACAACTTGCTGTTCGATGGAAACTTTAATGTCAATTTTCACAAAAACTGGAACTTCGATTTTGGTATAACTAAACACAATGCATCGTATCGATTCTTAAATAGTGAAAAGGATTTATGGGCAGGTAAACTTGAACTTTCTCATGATTTCTCAAAACAGCTCAATTTCAACTTAACTTACCTATACTCAAAATCTCATTCACGATTTAATGAAGGTATAGACATTTACAATGCACTCGTACCCCAAAATCAGCCAATCGAAAGTTATTTATACGATGAAAGAAAAGCGATTCCAGTTAACAACGATGCCTATCATAAGTGGACATTTAACTCACTGAAATTTGAAACTCAATTTTCACCTTCTTATGCATTCGCCTCTTTAATAAATATATATTATCTAAATAATCTGAGAGAGTTTCGTGATAACGAATACAAAGCAGATTCACTTAAAATTCTTGAAAACCATCAAACAAAATCTATTGGAATAAAAGCTAATCAACTATTCAAATTTCTATTTAACAAATTTGAATTAAATGTGAATGTAGAAAATTTAAAAATTGAGTCGCCATATACTTTTGGAAATATTAACAGAAACTTATCAAGTTTTTACTTCATTTATACCTTAAATTTATCAGAATATCTAATCCCAACAGTCTTTTACAAAGTGAAAAACAATAATATTAATGTTAATAAGTACTCAAATTCGTTTGGTATTGATATCCAATCAAACATTGCAAAGAATTTTAGTCTCTATGGCGGTTACTCAAAAATTAAAAGCGAATTTAGTGTCGATGAAGTTTACTTCAATAATTTCAATCTGAATGATACACAATATGACGTTGATGTTCTTTATTCAAAACTCAATATAGTAATTAAACAATTTGAACTTACCACAGAAATCTATAACAAGCTGAGAAAATTCCCAATTAATTCAACCTCTTTCTATTCAGAAGAACAAAATAATTCTATAATTAATTTTTTCCCTGAAGAACAAAATCTTTTGGGCGGTTCATTTGCTCTTAAATTTTCCATCTGGCGTGTTAAAACTAACTTGAATTTTTCTTTTAATGAGCAAAAAGTTAAAGTTAATCAAACTTATTATAGAAAAATCTCTTTACCTCGTTACTTAGTACAACTTTCTACCGCTTACCATGGAACACACTTTGAGAACAATCTTGATTTGATTGCTGGATTTCGATTAAATCTTTTCAGTTCGTTCTACACCAAAAGTTTTTCACCATCGAAATTATATTTTATTGATATAAGAAGTTATGTCAATACAACCCTTAACTTTGGGGCTATAACTATTCCATCAAACTTCACTATTGATTTATTTGCAACAGGTAGAATTAAAGAAAATGCCATAGTTTACTTGGCACTTGAGAATATCATGGATAAAAAATATTTTTTGATTCCATATTATCCAGCAAACGATATTCAATTTAAATTTGGCATTGTGTGGGAACTCGAAAATTAACTTGAAAACAAAATGAAAACTGTTACAATATTTGGATCATCCTTTCCTGATGAAAACGATTATGAATACAAATTCGCTTATGAATTAGGAAAGGCTCTTGGCAGAGAAGGATTTAGAATTTGTAACGGTGGTTTTTATGGAATAATGGAAGCAACTGCCCGTGGTGCCAAAGAATCAGGTTCAAATACAATTGGGATAACTGTTGGGTCACCTGACTTAAAAGCCAATAGTTATATAGACGAAGAAATAAGATGTAAAACTCTTTTTGAGCGGATTGATAAGTTAATTTCCCTTGCCGACTGTTTTATTGTCCTGAAAGGTGGTACTGGAACATTACTTGAACTTTCAGCAATACTCGAATTAATAAACAAAAACATAATTCCTAAAAAACCAATTGTTGCTGATAAATCTTTTTGGAATCAAATAATTAATTTAATGAATGAAAGAAACCACTACGAAGGAAGAAATAAGTTAGACGTATTTCTTTCTGAAGATGTAAACGAAATTGTAAGATACTTAAAGGAAAAATTGGAGTATTAGTATGATTAAGTGGATTGAATGGGCACAAAAACTTCAAGGAATTGCTCAATCTGGCTTAACATATTCTGAAAATCCCTTTGAGATAGAACGTTATAAAATGATTATGGAAATAGCTGCTGAAATGGTTTCTCACAACTCAACCTTTGAAAAGGAGAAGGTACAGGATTTATTCCTAAGTGAGGCTGGACATGCAACGCCAAAAGTGGACGTCCGTGGTGTTGTTTTCAAAGATGACAAAATTCTTTTGGTTAAAGAGAAAGTCGATAACAAATGGACAGTTCCTGGTGGATGGGCTGATGTTGGCTCCTCTCCCGCTGAAAATGTGGAACGTGAAGTTTTTGAAGAATCAGGATTCATAGTAAAAGCAAAAAAAGTACTTGCAGTTTATGATAGAAACCGACAAGGACACACGCCGTTTATTTTTCATCTCTATAAAATTTTCTTCCTTTGCGAAATTATCGGTGGCGAAGCTAAATCAAGCTTTGAGACTTTAGATGTAGGATTTTTTAGTCTGGACGAACTTCCTGAATTAAGCACCGGTAGAGTCACAAAAAAGCAAATTGAACGATTCTTCGAACATTTGAAAAATTCTGACTTGCCAACGGACTTCGATTAAAACAATTTATTAGCAATCTTAAATATTAAAATCAAACAAATTCTGATATCACGTAAAAGACTAAAATTCAACAACTTGTAGTGTCTAAAAATTAGTTAATCACCTAACACTTTTCGGAAACTTTCTGCCTGTGTATCCGTCAAT
>CAKZPH010000181.1 GCA_937138605.1 uncultured Ignavibacteriales bacterium | reverse complement strand
AATTCAACTCCAATCAAGGGAGTTAGATCACCAATATAATTCTCACCTGAACCCAGAGGCCATTCACCACGTATGTCAACTCCTAAATTAAATCCAGCAATTGCACCATCATTGTAAAATGAGATTCCACATCTATTGCCAGTGTGATAGCCAATTCTTCTAAGAGAGGGATCACTTCTTTGTGCAACGAGTACCTGCGTAAATATAACTAATAGTACAAGAGAGAATAATATTTTTTTCATAATTCTACCCTTCAAAAGTTAAACGAAATTCCCAGTTCTACTCTACGAGGTTCAGAGAAAAATCCTGGATTAGTAAAAATTTCATCAAGTGTATTATAATAAAGTTTGGGATTAATTTTTTGAGCTTCTAACTTACCAAATGTAAAGAATGGATCCCCTGTATCACCATAAACACCACGGGGGTTATTTGAATTCAGGAGATTATAAACTTTCGTAAAAATAGTAAGAGTATATTTTCCAAGTGGAAAATCCTTATAAGCTCTAAGATCAACATTAAATAAATTTGGTTTTCTTCCACTATTTTTTGGAAAAGCATTTTGTGTAACACGAGTATTCTTATTTATCTGCGGAGTATATGGCTGTCCTGAATAAAGATTACCAATTATAGAAAAACCATAAACTCTTGGTTTTGAATAGGCAATAACAATATTTAAAGTATGAGTTTGATCCCAATCAAGTGGAGCTATAAAAGTTTCTGGTGCTGCACCACCCAGTATTGCATTTCTTGCATCAGCTGGATTTGATGCGTTTCCTTTTGTTATTGAATAAGTGTAATCAATATTTGCTGCAAGTCCTCCTACAAACCTTTTCTCAAATCTAACTGTAATTCCTTTTGAAAAACCAAAATCAGAATTTGCGTAAATGGAATAACTTCTTGCTCCACCAAATACGAGAACTTCATCAGTTTGAGTTCCAATAAGATCTCTAAAATCTTCAAAAAACATTGTTACGTTAATGCCAATATCATCACCAATTTGCTGTTGTAAACCAATTTCTCCTTTTACTGTTTTTTGAGGTCGTAAATCTGCATTACCAAACAGACCTTGATTTCCGCTACCAACTCCCAACTCAAAATCTGGATTTGTGTAAAGTAGCTCATATGAAGGTAATTGCAAGAAATGGCCATAAGAAAAATGAATCACACCTTTATCTGTAATTGGATATGCAATCCCAACTCGTGGACTAATTTGATATTTTACTTTTGCCTTGTTGTACCAATATTTTAATCTGTCCTCTAGAGTTTTGGCAGGTTCATTATTATCCTGAACGCCATTACCATTGTAATCGAAGAATTTATTATTAGGTTTAATTGGATCATGAATATTTGGATCGGTTGGATCGCTTAAAACGACTCCGTCAGGATTAAATATATCTAATCTAAGACCTGCGTTAACAATCATATTAAACATTTCCAATTTCGTTTGAGCGTAAGCCGCAGCTTCTAGAGGTTTTCTAACATATTTATCATGATTATTTGTAGTAATTGGAGGAATTACCACATTGTAAGGATTCACTTTGTTTCCAATCTCATCATACATTGGTTGTAGATTAATATTTTCATAGTAAATTCGATGTTGCTTTATTTCTCCACCAAATTTTATACTAATTTCTTGATTTAGCTGAGACGTCCAATCTAAACGTGCAGAATAAGTTCCAGTATTTCTAACAAAGCGACTTGTATTTGTTCCACCCGTACTAAAACTATAAGGAGGATTTTGAATTAAATCGTTGTCCACATAAAGTGTAGGCCTGGTAGGATCACCTGTATAAATGTCTTTATAAAGATAATGACGATAGTCCTTGAAGTAATAGGACAAATTAAATGTATAAAAAGTCCAATTTGATAATGCGTGATTGATAGATAATGTATTTGAATAACCTTTTCTGAATCGATTTAGATTATTGTCGGGATTCAATCGCTGAAAGTTATCAAAATCTTTGTATTTCTGATAATCATATATAAAGTTGTATCCCATCTTAAATGTTGGAGTAATCCTTTGTGTAAGTTTAGATTGAAAGTAGATACGGTTATTTGAATTCATCGGAACAAACGCCCCATCACCAGTTGCTTGAACAATAAAACTATCTGGCGTTACTTCTCTTGTTACGTCTGTAGGTCTGAAAACTCTCTTGCCATATAAATAACCTTCATTGTAATAGTATCTTCCATTTACAAAAAAGAAAATTTTGTCACGAAGTAAAGGTCCACTTAAACTTAAATCGTAATTTTGAATTGATAAAGGATTAATTTTTTCCAAGTTCATGAAAATATTCTTGCTTCTAGAATAATAATCACCTGTATAGATCTGCAGATTCCCTGTTAAATTGTTATCGCCATCTTTAGTAACAATATTTACAACTCCTGACATTGCTTGACCATACTCAGCGTTAAAGGCACCACTTATTACCTGTAATTCTTGAATTGAGCTAGTGCCAACATCAATAACAGTCGAGCCATCGTAAACATCAGTTATTGTAACACCATCAATTTGATAGGCTAGCTGTCCTTTTCTTCCACCCCGAACATGAATATCTCCATTTGAAGAAACAATTACCCCAGCTTGCAAAGTTAGAACATCTCTCATTTCTGTAACAGGAAGTTCGGAAATCAGTTCAGAGCCAACAACTGAAGTAGAAGCTGTCAAATCTTTTTGAACTAGTGGTCTTGTTGCTATGACGACAACTTCTTCGCCTAATTCAAGTGTCTTTTCTCTCAATTCAAAATCTATTCGGGTTGTTAAATCTATTGATACCTTAACATTTGTAACAATTTTAGTTTCGTAACCAACAACTGAAGCACGTAAGGTATAAATGCCGGGATTTACATTAATAATTGTATAATATCCATCAATGTTAGTGGCAGCTCCTAAATTAGTACCTTCAATGATAACATTAGCAAAAGGAATTCCTTCCTTTGTCTTTGCATCTGTAACACGGCCTGCAATCTTGCCTGTTGTTCCAGCAAAAATTGTGTGATTTGAAAACACAACGATTAAAAAGAAAATTACAAAGTATTCTTTAACGGATTTCATTATTCCTCCGTGAAATTTTTCAAAGGAATGATTTGGGTATCAGTATATAGATAGAGATTATTTTTTGTCAATAACAAACTTGCCAGATAAGGTATATTCTCAAAAATCTCTTTGTTCAAAAATTGTAGGTCATGAGAAATTGAATAAAAATTAATATTTAGATCACTTCGAGTGAGAAAATAAAAAGTTTGCTCGAAATAAATAGCATCAATTATGTTTTCTTTTTCAAGGCAAGCTGAGATTTTATGTAAGGAATTTTGTCTTAATTCAAAGACACACTTACTTGAGTAAAAATATCTTGGAAAATTTTTGATCTGATTTTCTACTAGTATATCAGAAATTTTTATGAACTTAATTTGACTAAAATTATTTTCACTAAATAAAATCTCATAAAAACCGGTTTCGAAAAATGGTTCCGTTTGATAACATGAAAATAATAAACGAGAATTATAATCAAATACGTTATGAATATGACTGAGTGGTAATTGGAAAGTTTTTATTGATTTGCTTTCTTCATCTAAAATAAAAAGTTCTGAGATAAGTGAATTGTCTTTTTCTATTTGGGATAAGAAAATGAAAATCTTACTCTTAAAAATTTTTATGTGACCTAGTCTTTCCTGGGCAAAATTAATTTCACCACTGGAAAACCCTGATAATTTGTATTCACTCTCTGAACCAGATTCAAAAATTTTTAGAATACCGGATGATGGGTAAAAGAAAACAAAACTTGATTCATTTAATAACAAAATTTTAGGCAAGGGCTCTTCATAGTGAAGAGAAAACGATTTGTTGAAAGTAATAGCAAAAAACTTATCAAAAACAATGAACTCGAATTTTGACTTGTCGGCTTTTCCACGAAATTGAAATTTTATAAAAGCAAAAGAAGTTTCGTCGCCATTATGAATTAACCGAAATTTTTCATTCTGTACTGGTAAAGTATTTATGATTAAGTTGTTAATTAGGAAATAAATTCTATTGTTCTCAATGTAAACTTTTCTCTTAATATTTTGCTTATCTGATTCATACAAAACAAAATTATTTTTAATTGGCTCTTGATTGATGTTTGCAATCAGTGATGAATTTA
>CAKZPH010000180.1 GCA_937138605.1 uncultured Ignavibacteriales bacterium | reverse complement strand
TAAATACTTAATTTAATATTTTATTTCATAAAGTACAGAAGGTGGTTCAAATGTGTAGGCAATTAGTTGCAGATCAGTTTTATTTACTGTTGGATCGATTAAATTATAAAATTTTTCTTTTTCAGCTCTACTGTTAGTATAATTGATAAGTGTTCCAACTTCAAAAGTACTTACGAAGAAATACCTGGCGTTTTTACTTTTCATCCAATTGATTAAACTATCGTAACTAGTGATATATGGGAATTTGTGATAACGCATATTAAGATAATAAGCGATATGTGGTTTACGAGCTACGACCAGATTAGATTCATTTTTAATTTTACTATCAACTTGTTGAGCAATCTGCAAAACTTCTTTTGGACCTATATCAATTTGTTTAGAATTATAATTAATAGATTCATACATTGAATAGATGAATATAATAGAAAATAAAATCTGTCCTAAACTAACACTACCGAATCTTATTTTACTTAGAGTTGAATGAACTAGAAACAGCATTACCACAGTTGAGTATCCGACTAATAAAAACAAGGAAAATCTTTCACTATAAAAAGCTGGTAACAAAACTAAAAAAGCAAAAAATATATTGACAAAAAACATAACTTCTTTTTTTACGTATTTTCTTATGAACAAAAATATTATACCAATAACTAGTGCGATTGCAAATGGTAATGATAGAAGTTTATCAAGATCGGAAACGAAATGTTCGTAAAAATTCTTTATTAAAATTTCTTGAACAAACAAACCCGGATCCCGTAATATTACATCGGTAAAAGAATTAAATTTCAGCGATTCTACTGATTGCCAGTAATCCCAACTCATTTTACCCTTACCATAAAGTTCCCAAGCAGTATTCGTAAAATTCCTGTCATAAAATGGGTCACCAGTTTTTATATATTTATAAATAGACCAAGGAATGTTCAGTAATATAAACCCCGCACTATAAATAACAGAATGAATTAATAATGTAGAATATTTTTTAGAAGAAAACTTAAAAATTAAAAATCCAGTTAAAGCAGCAGCAGGTAAAAAAAGACCATTTGTTCTGGTAAGAAAAGCCAAGGCGGCGACTAAACCAGCTAAAAATATGTAGGAACTTTTTAATCTCTCACCTTTCACAAGATAATAAATCGAAATAATCGCAAGCATGCAGAAAAATAAATCAGTACCTGCTGAATATGAGTACTGAATAAAAATTGAATTTGATGATATAAGTAAAACACTACCTACTGCAACTTCATAAGAAAAAATTTTACTAAGAGTTTTAAAAACAAAAAATAAAAATATAGCACCTGAGACAATACATATTATCACCCCGACTCTGAAAAAATCACCGAACAAAAAACTTAACACCGCTAAAGCTATCGGATAAAGTGGCCCTTTGTAACCTTCAACAATTAAATTACCTTTCAAAAATTCTTTGGCTTCATAAACCATACCTTCGTAAAAATCGGTCTCGACACCGTAGTCACCAATTCTGTGATAAGATAATGCTGCTATTAAAACAATAAAAAAATAAAGTCCAATAATTACGAAAGGAAAATTACTATAAACTTTCTCACTTTTTATTTTAAAGAAATCCGATTTATACTCTACGGATTTTGCTGACTTTTTACTCTCCTTTAATTTAGCTTTCGATTTCATACGAGATTATAATTTAATGTGTTTAATATGATAATCTTCAACTCTTTGGGCATGATGGGCTATCATTTCACCAATCAATCCTATGGCAATTGTTTGCATGCCCAGTATAATAAGCAAGATTCCCAACCATAGCATCGGTCTGTTTGTCAAATACTCACCAAAAAATGCCCACTCAATGGTCAAATACGCATCAATAATAAAACCTATTAGAAAAAGTACAAATCCAATTGTACCAAATAAATGTAGGGGGCGTCGAAGGTAACGAGTAGTAAAAAGAACTGTAATTAAATCCAAAAAACCTTTCAGAAAACGACTCGCACCAAATTTTGTCTTTCCATACCTTCTGGGATGATGACGTACCACAATTTCACCAACTTTGAAACCATGCCAATGAGCCAATACAGGTAAATAACGATGCATCTCACCATATACTTTTATGCTTTGAGCTACCTCGCGTCGATATATTTTAAGCCCACAATTAAAATCATGAATTTTTATACCAGTCAAAAGTGATGTTACAAAATTGAATAAACGAGAAGAATACTTTTTAGTAAAAGGATCAAATCTCACTTTTTTCCAGCCTGAAACTAGGTCATAACCTTCCTCGATTTTTCTGATTAGATTCGGTATTTCGTGCGGATTATCTTGTAAATCGGCGTCTAAAGTAATAATTACATCCCCAGAGGCGTGTTTAAATCCCACCGATAGTGCCGCTGATTTCCCATAATTTTTCTGAAACGATATAAACTTGAATCGATTATCTTCTCGCCGAATTTCATTGAGCACTTTAACTGTATTATCAGTACTACCATCATCAATAATTATAACTTCAAATTCGAATTGTTTCAGTTCATTAAAAACGTTTCTCAACTCAAATGAAAGCGGTATTAAACTTTCTTCTTCATTGTAGGCCGGAACCACTACAGAAACTTTTTTAATACTTTCTTTCTTTTTAAGCGGTGGAGAAAAGAATTTCTTTTTCAAACGGGAGGCATAAAATATTCTTCTCTGGTTTCTTCGCTCTTCCATATAACACTCTCATATTATTTTCAGTTAATATTTCATTGGATTCAAAATGCAATTTAAATAATAATGAAGTATTAAAAATGAATTCTTATATTACGCACGCTAATTGTTTCTATTTCAAACCATTATAATTAAAGTTTTTTGTTATTCTGATCATTTTACTTATTCTTTATTTAAAATGTTTGAAAAACTAAACCTTTATTTTCTATTTTCCAAAAAATTAAACCAGGATGAATATGCGTAAAATTAACTTTGCAGCATTCGGATTTATTTTATTATTCATATTAAACTATTTAGATGCGCAGGAATTTTATTGCGTCAAAGATGCATTCCTTAAAAAACAAGAAAGTTTTTCTAAAATTCAGCACGATTATGATGTAAAATTTTATGACATAACTTTGAATTGGTACAATGTGTTAAAAAACTCAAATCGAAATTATAATGGAAAAGTCAAGATTACTGCAAAGGTGGATACACCTCAAACTCTAACAAGAATTTATCTCAATTGTGGTTTAAGTGTTGATAGTGTTATCCAAAATAATTCCAAACTAAACTTCTCATGGAGTTCCGATATCCTCACAATTAATCTTGACCGTACGTACTTTAAAAACGAAACCTTCGAACTCGAAATTTACTTCAGACGTACGCGCACAGATAATCTTGGATTTTATTACTATCCCAAGGGAACACAAACACTTGAAAACCTTGCTTATACAATGTCACAACCATCCGATGCAAGATATTGGTTTCCATGTTATGACTTTCCAAATGATAAAGCAGATTCAGTAAGATTAACTATCATTGTGCCTAAAGGTTATGTAGCTACAGGTAATGGACTTTTAACTTCGAAAATGATTTATGGAGATAGTGTTATATTTACCTGGTTCGAACCAAAACCAATTGCATCGTATCTAATTGCAGTTACTGCATCAATATACAGTCAATTTAATCAATACTATACAAGCAAATATCCGCCTTATGAAACTTTCGAAATTCAACACTATCAATGGCAAAGTGATTCTGTAAGAAGTGTGTACGTAGCAAGAAATATCGGTATTATGTTAGATTGTTTTGAAACCTATTATGGAAAATATCCATTTGTAAAATATGGACATAGTTTTGTCTCGCCTTTTGCTTATGGCGGAATGGAACATCAAACTATTTCAACTTTGCATCGTGCTTGGTTAGTATCGGATGCACAGAGTGGAATTGCTCATGAACTTGCTCATATGTGGTGGGGAGACATGGTTACTTGTGCTACTTGGAAAGATATTTGGCTAAACGAAGGTTTTGCTACATTTTCTGAAGATCTTTATCGTGAGTACACTCAAGGAAAAGACGCATACTTCTCTAGCATGAATGCCAAAGCTAATTACTACCATAATTACAATCCAGGTTATGCTATTTATAATCCTCAATATATTTTTAACGCAGCAATAACTTATTACAAAGCTGCTCTAGTATTAAATATGTTACGATATGTTCTTGGTGATTCCCTATTTTTCTTGACACTAAAAAATTATCGTGAACAATTTATTTACTCAACTGCTGTTACAGAGGATTTTAAGAATGTAGTAAACCAAACAACAAACGAAGATTACTCTTACTTTTTCAATCAATGGATTTATCAACCTAATCATCCTATTTACATTTATAACTGGAATAAAACACAACTCGGAGATCAATGGACTTTGAATTTTTACATAAAACAAAATCAACCTCATTATGATGTCTATAAAATGCCTATTGAATTAAGGATTACTTTCACTAATGGAGATACAACAATTAAATTCCTTAATTATCAACGAGAACAGGTGATTAGTTTTACTTTTTCATCGCAGCCAACTAATGTAATAGTCGATCCTAAGAATTACATACTAAAACAGATAACTCGAGATATTTCACTGGAAGTTCCAGACTCACGAATATTAAATTCCTTTCACTTGTATCAGAATTACCCCAATCCATTTAATTCTCAAACCACTATTAGATTTAAGGTTCCA
>CAKZPH010000179.1 GCA_937138605.1 uncultured Ignavibacteriales bacterium | reverse complement strand
ATTACAAACCCATTAACAGATTTTTGTAAACATCATGCAAATGCAACTCTCACTCTTTATAAAAATATAGAAATAGCCCGATTAAAAATTTTTGCACAAACATCTTATCTTTCAAAAAGTAATTTTTTAATCATAACATAAACATTCAGCTAAATCTATTTCCATTTAAACTCTAAACTCATCTTTTAGTATTTTAGCAAATATAAAAACAAATTAAGAGGTCAAATATGGAATTTTTAGAAAAACTCAGAATTGAACCTAAAAATTATGGTGCTTCAACTGGAACTAACTGGTTTAAGACTGAAACTGAAGGAGAAATAAAAGTTATTTCACCTGTCGATGGCAAATTGATCACAACAGTTTATCAATCATCAAAAGACGATTATGAAAAAATTATTGAACAAGCAATAGATGCCTTTAAATACTGGAGAACAGTTCCCGCCCCAAAACGCGGAGAAATTGTTCGACAAATTGGAATGCGTCTTAGAGAATACAAAAAAGAGTTAGGAATGCTTGTTTCATACGAGATGGGAAAATCAATTCAAGAAGGCTGGGGTGAAGTGCAGGAGATGATTGATATATGCGATTTTGCTGTAGGCCAATCGCGAATGCTTTATGGATTGACAATGCATTCAGAACGCCCGAAACATAGAATGTATGAACAGTGGCATCCATTAGGAATTGTTGGTATTGTTACGGCTTTCAACTTTCCAGTAGCAGTATGGTCCTGGAATGCCATGATTGCAGCTGTTTGTGGTGATGTTTGCATCTGGAAACCAAGTTCTAAAACACCTCTTTCAGCAATTGCTACTCAAAAAATTATTGCTGATGTACTTAAGGAAAATAATCTACCTGAAGGAATTTTTTCTTTGATCATTGGCAAAGGTGCCACCGTTGGTGAACGAATGCTAGAAGATAAAAGAGTTCCATTAATTTCCATAACAGGTTCTACAGCTGTGGGAAGACACGCCGCGGAAGTTATTGGAAGAAGATTGGGGCGTGCAATTCTTGAACTTGGTGGAAACAATGCAATTATTATTACACCCGATGCAGATTTAAAACTGGCCATTACAGCTACTGTCTTTGGAGCCGTTGGTACTGCTGGTCAGAGATGCACAACCACTCGAAGGTTAATCATTCACGAATCAATTTTCGACAAAGTTAGAGAATCCCTTATCAAAGCATATGAGAGTCTAAAAATTGGTAATCCACTTGATGAAAAAAATCATATGGGTCCATTAGTTGATAAAGCTGCTGTTGAACTTTATATCAACGCACTTGAAGAAGTAAAAAAAGAAGGTGGAAAAATTATTTATGGTGGTGAACTGCTGAAAGGTCCAGGTTACGAAAGTGGATGTTATGTTAAACCCGCATTAGTTGAAGCTGAAAATCACTACAAAATTGTTCAGGAAGAGACTTTTGCGCCAATTTTATATTTAATAAAATATTCTGGTTCAGTTGAGAACGCCATTGCAATTCAAAATGATGTTCCTCAAGGATTATCATCAGCTATTTTCACAAATAATTTACGGGAAGCAGAAACATTCCTTTCAGCTTGGGGCAGTGATTGCGGCATTGCTAACGTGAATATTGGAACAAGTGGTGCCGAAATTGGTGGTGCATTTGGCGGCGAAAAGGAAACTGGAGGTGGTAGAGAATCGGGTTCTGATGTATGGAAAGCTTACATGAGACGACAAACAAATACGATTAACTTTAGTACAGAATTACCTTTGGCTCAAGGAATAAAATTCGAGATTTAAAAACAAAAATGGGGGAATGACTTTCCCCCTTTTGTTTATCTTTTGAAATAGTAAGAAGCTAAAAAATCATTTTAACTTAACTGCTAAATCAAAAACTTCTTTAGAGTGAGTATTAACATCAACTTTTTCTAATATGTGGGCGATTTTTCCTTCTTTATCTATAATAAATGTAACTCTTTTTGAAAAACCAAGTGGACTCAATACGCCGTAAGCTTTTGAGACAGTTTTAGATTCATCAGATAAAAGTGGAAAATTTAAGGAATATTTTTCCACAAATTCCCTAATAGATTCTCTTGAATCTACACTAATCCCAAAAACCGGAATGTTTTCTTTTTCAAATTTAGACCAATCATCTCTAATACCACAAGCTTGTTTTGTACAACCAGGAGTATTTGCTTTGGGATAAAAATATATTACAACTGGTGTCTTATCCTTAAAACTTGAAAGAGTATAATAAATTCCATTAGCATCAGATAACTTAAAGTCCGGTGCTATATCACCAACCTTAAGTCTATCGCTGCTGGAAAATAAATTTAATACCTTAAAGAATAGCAAAACAACGATTACAGCAAAAAATATTTTCATAGCTTGAATTCACCTTCTTTTTTTTCGTTATTTTTGAATAATTAACATGTTTCTAACAATAAAAATTCCTTAATCAATATGATAAAAGTTTTAATTTTTGATCTTGGAAATGTCTTAATTTATTTTGACTGGAACTTAGCCATACGTAATATGAATGAATATCATAAAGGATTAGGCGATAAAATTAATGATTATTTCAAAACAAATAGAGAAATAATTACAAGACTCGAAAAGGGTAAACTATCACCCGAAATTTTCTTCAGTGAAATCAAAAAATCCTTCAACTCATCAATAGATAAAGATACCCTCTTCAAATTTTTTTCAGAAATATTTTCAGAGAATAAGATTTTAACTAAAAAGTTGCC
>CAKZPH010000178.1 GCA_937138605.1 uncultured Ignavibacteriales bacterium | reverse complement strand
ATAAATCTTGGCCTGATCACAAAATTTTAACTGAAGCAGCCCCTAAAAATCCAGTAGCCCTGACTCGAATTGATGGTCACGCTCTATGGGTAAATAAAAAAGCTCTTGAACTCGCTGGAATTACAAAAGAAATTCCCAACCCCGATGGTGGTGAAATCAAAAGAGATACTGACGGAAATCCTTCAGGAATTCTCATCGACAATGCAATGAATTTGATCTATAATGTAATACCTGAACCAACAGAAGAACAATTAATTGAAACCGTCCTTACATCAACACAAAATCTCGTCAAGTATGGCATTACCTCGGTTCACGATATGGGAGTAAATGAAAGGATTATCTCCATTTATAGAAAGCTTGCGGATGAAGAAAAATTACCCTTAAGAATCCATTGTTACGTTGATGGAATTGGTAAAACGTGGGAGAAATATCTTAAGGAGGGAAAACTCGTTGGGTATGGAAAAAATTTTGTTAGCGTAGATGGGATAAAACTTTTTGTTGATGGAGCAATGGGCTCAAGAGGCGCTTTAATGACTGAACCTTATCAAGATGACCCGAAAAATTTTGGTTTAATGCTTCTAAGCGAGGATCAGATATATCAAGTAGCGAAAGATGCAATTGCAAAAGGCTTACAAGTTGCAACTCATGCAATAGGAGATTCAGGTAATAATATTGTATTAAACGCATATGAGAGAGCTTTTAATGAGCTTAAGCCAAAAGATCATAGATTTAGAATTGAACATGTACAAGTAATTAATCCTAATGATGCAAAAAGATTAGGGAAATTAAAAGTCGTACCAAGCATGCAACCAGTTCATGCAACTTCCGATATGCCATGGGCAGAAGCACGACTAGGTCCGGAAAGAGTTAAATGGTCTTATGCTTTGCGAATGATATTGAATGAAACTGGAATAATTGCCGGGGGTTCTGATTTTCCAGTAGAAAATCCAAGTGTTCTCGAAGGAATCTATGCTGCCATTACTCGGCAAGATAAACAAGGAAAACCTCAGAATTCTTCAGATGTCGAAGAGTTTGTTAAACAGAAAAAATGGGTTTTATCAAAAGCTGGAATAGTTAATCCTGAAAATTTTGAGGGCGGTTGGTATCCTAATCAGAAACTAAGTATTGATGAAGCTATAAAATGTTTTACCATTTGGCCTGCTTATGCTGTTTTCGAAGAAAATAAGAAAGGATCAATTGAAATTGGTAAATGGGCAGACTTCACTGTTTTAAGTAAGGACATCTTTAATATAACACCTTATGAAATTTTGAAAACAAAAGTCTTAATGACAATTGTTGGCGGAAAGATCGTATATAAGGATGAAGGTTTGAATTAAGAATTTAATTTATCCGTAAATATTTTTTAATCCTGAAGGATTTGATCAAAATCAGGTGGAAGTTCGTACCAAGGAAATTCTTCTTTCAACTTTTTGAGATAAACTTTGGATCTCAAAATGTTTCCCCATTCCAGTTCATAAATTGCACGATTGAGTAACATGTTTATGATTAGTAGTCTTATTTCTTTCTTTTCATGAGTTTCGTTTTTAGGTAATCTAATTTTGTAATTAGGTTCTGGTGCAGGAGTATATTCATACGGTGGTTTTAATTTGAATAGAAAAAGATCGGGTACGAAATTAAGTGTGTCAGGTATTTTAACCTCATCCTCAATCGCTTTTCTCACAACTTCATTAGAAAAATAAACTTCCCTACCTTTTGTGTTTATTCTGCTCACTGAATCCTGAAACTCAACAATTCCCGGGTGAATTTTGTTTAATTGAACATGATACCAGTTTAATTGGCTTAAAAGATGCTCTACAACAACTACATCTTTCCTTACGCCTTCAACAAGTTGATAATATAACGTAGGAAAATAAAATGAAGACCTAGCACTTATTACTATTGAATTTTTCTCCAGGTTATTCAATAAAGCCAACGTATAATCATCCATAACATAATTATCACTTTGGTCTACTCTATCGTAATTAAAAGAAATTTGTGTAAATATTGCAGCAGTGAATAAAAGTGGAATTAAAATCTTTTTTATACTTTCACTAATTTTTATTGAATAAAGATAAGCTAAACCTATGCTACCCCAAATAGCTAAAACGTAATATGCTACAAGGAAATAAGCATCTATATCAGGTATGTTGTATAATGATGAGATTAAAACACAAAAAATGAGCGTAAGAAATAATGCAAAAAAAATTTTTTTCAAATAAAAAATTGCAGCAAGAATTCCCACGGATGAAAACAAAACAGAAATACTGAATTCCGAACCGGTTAATTTAGTTTTATCAAAAAAGATTAAAACACCGTTTAAAAAGAAACCGACTTTACTAATGAAATCAGAAAAAGTAGGAAATAAGAATTGATGATATAATCTGCCTGTTATATGATTTAGAAATCCTTCAAGAGTGACTGGATTGCCCCAATTAACAATTGGTTGAGTCATTGCTCTAAGTGGAATGTAAATGTACAAAGAGATTACGATTAATAGTCCAACAATTAAATACTTAATTGAGCGAATAACAAATTTCTTTTCAAGCTTTCTTTCTTTTAAGTAGAAATACAGAAATAAAGGTAGAATATATAACGTCGTCAAGTGATTAGTAAATCCAAGTGATATAAAAATTATGGCATATAACCAATATCTCTGATATAACTTTTCATCTTGCCCGATACGTTCACTAATAAATGCTTTAAATGTAAAGAAAACAGCAGTTGATAATAAAAACATATTTAGACTATAAACTTCAACAGAAAGACTTTGAAGCCATAAAGTCCTGCTAAATCCAAACATCAATCCACCAAACACCGAGACAATTATCTTACACTTTTCACTCAATTCAAATTTATCTTCAATTAGACGTAGACTTATGCTTTCCTTGAACACTTTAATATTATCAAAGAAATATTTCAATACTTTAATCAAAACATAAACTGCTAAAACAGACCATATTGCCGATAAAATATTAAGCTTTATGATTGGACGGAGTGGTAAAGGTAGATGGGAAAAAATAAATCCAAAAATTGTAAATAAAGGATATCCGGTAGGATGGGCAATTCCAAGAGTATATTGTACTGTTGCAAGTTCACCAGAATCCGAAGCAATCACTCCCGGTGCTAATGTGAATAAATAAAAAATAAAAACAAATAATGAGGTCAAAAAAGCATAATATCGAGTAAATAATTTTTCAAAAATTCTTAGCGCTTTATAAACCATAAATTCTTGAGTGATTTATGCTTATCTAACAACGGCCACTTTCTTTGTTAAATATATTCTTTCATTCG
>CAKZPH010000177.1 GCA_937138605.1 uncultured Ignavibacteriales bacterium | reverse complement strand
TCTTGTTTATCCTTGTTTACATCGACCGTTAGCGTACCAGGTGTTAATGTTATAGAGTTTGATAAAACAGTTATTGAAGAATCCTTCGTAAGTTTAGTTTTAATTTTAACAATTCCAGGTTTAATTGGTACCAAAGGATGAATCACGAGATACGCAACCTCAATATTTGCTTTAATCATTTCCCAAACAAACTTGAAAATGTAAAGAATGAAAAAGAAGAACCTCTTTATTGGATGCTGACTTTTTTCCGTCGTTATTAAAAACTGTCCTGCCACCAAACTTATTAGTATTGCTATAACAATTCCTAATATAATCTCTTGATAATTCGCTGCACCTGTTAAGGCAAACCAGACAATAGCAGAAAAAATAAATACAAAAATTTTGCTTTTTATTTTAGTTCTCATTCAATCCTCCCAGAACTAGTTTTATGTACTCTGTTTTATTTGCAACAACACTCACAACAGGGTCTAAAGTTACCTCACGAATTCCTGGAATAACCATCATACTTGTTAAGATGCAGAGGGCAGCTAATAGTATCATAGCCAAATTCATTCGCCAATCAATTTTATTTGATGCTACTTCAATAACATTTTCAGCTTTGAAACCGTATCTTTGAACTTTCATAAATGACGCAAGTGTTAGCAGACTTCCTATGATCCCAAAGAATGCATACCACGGCAAGTTTGCTTCAATTGCAGCAATAATTATAATTAACTTACTGAAGAATCCATTGAAAGGTGGAATTCCAGAAATAGATAGTGATGCTATTAATGATGTTTGTGATGTAACAGGCAAAATTTTTGAAAGATTACCCATTTTACGTAAATCTCTTGTGCCAAGAGCTATTTCCACAGCACCCGAGTTTAAAAAGAGCAGACCCTTAAAAATGGCGTGATTAAGTAAATGAAACACAGCTCCTAAAATTCCTAACGGTGTTCCAATTCCAATACCGAGTAGAATGTATCCAATCTGGCTTATGCTGTGGTATGCAAGTAATCGTTTGAAGTCCCACTGGCCAATAGCTAAAAATACTCCAATTAAAATTGAAATGGTTCCAAGTACTAAAAATGCTTTCAAGAAAATTTCAGGGGCATCTAAAACGTTATAAAATATTCGCAATAATACGTATATACCAAGTGCTTTTATTAAAACTCCAGAAAGCATAGCTGAAATAGGTGCAGGAGCAGAAGAATGAGCATCTGGTAACCAGGAGTGAAATGGTATTGAGGCTGCTTTAAGACTAAAGCCAGCAATAAACAGTGCACCTACCCAAAACACAACTTTCTTATCAACAAGTGGTAAAACCTCAGCGACTTTTGCCATTGTTAAGTAAGACGTAGCACTGTATGTTACCGCAATGCCAAGTAAGATCATAAAAGAAGAAATTGAACCCATGACGGCATATTTAAATGCAGCTTCGAATTCCTCAGCACGGCTTCCATATGCTACCAGCGCAAACGCAGCAAAAAGTGCAATTTCCATAAGTACATAAAGATTAAATAAATCACCAGTAACCACAACTCCATTCATTCCAGTTAATAAAAGCATAAACAAAGCATAATATTTCCAATCTGATGAAAGATACCTTATGTAATTAATTGAAAATAAAATAGCTGTAAAAGCGATTATATTTACTGTCACTAAAGTGAAAGATGTCAAAGCGTCTTGAACTAAAACTATTCCGAAAGGAATTTTCCAGCCACTCATTGTATATGTGATTGTTTCATGCTTACTCGTTAAAAGAGAATATATAGAGAGAATTAACAAAGCAGTTGTCGCAATAAAACTCAGCCAAATTGCATAAATATCTTTTTTGCCTGCTATTAGCGAAATTATAAAGGCTGTTAATAAAGGTATAATGATATAATAAGGAAGTATCATCCCTTTAACCTCCTTATCTGAGTTATATCAAATGTTTTATACTTCTCAAATAGTCTAACGGCGAGAGCAACAAGCATTGCAGTAGTTCCCAATTCAATTACAATTGAGGTTAACACTAAAGCTTGTGGTAAAGGATCGACCATTGGTAAGATTTCTTTACCTTTAGAAAGAATTGGATAAATCGATTCGCTTCTGTAGGCGAAAAGAATAAAAAGCAAGTTTACGCTGTAACCGAGTATGCTGATTGAAAGAATTATTTTAATTAAATCGCGTTTAGTTATTGCTCCATATATTCCAACAAGAAAAAGAACAAAACATAAAATGTAAACAATCATATTTCATTCTCCTTTATCAATTTTTAATTCAGATAAAAACCAGATCACAATGAATAAACTCGTACCTACTTTAATTCCAATTACGATATTTAACGGTAGAATTGTACCTGCACTCAGTAGATTAAACAGCTCTCCTTTTGAAAGATAATTGCCTAAGAAATAACCTACGTAAACCATTCCAAGGATACCTATGATAACAAAAAAAGAAGCAGCAAGAGATTCGAGACCATGTAAAAATTTTATACTGAGCCACTCAGTAACAAAATTTCTACCGTATGCTAGAAGAACATTTAATAATGCCAAAGCTATGATTACTCCTCCGGCAAAGCCACCACCGGGTGAAAGATGTCCGTGAAAAACAATATAGGTGCCGTAAAGTAAAATCATCCATACGCTAATTCGAGTTACTGTTTTTACAATTAGCGTCATTCCTTCATGTTTATGCATTTTGACTCTCCGAATTTTCTTTTTTCATTTGAGATCTGATTCTAAGTATTGAAAGTGCACCAAGAATCGAAGTGAATAAAACAGTTATCTCACCCAGTGTATCATATGCTCTGTAATCGAGAATTACTGAACTAACCAGATTCGCAGCGCCGGTCTCTCTTGCACCATTGTCTAAATAATACTGCGCTGTGTTCATATACGGTTTTCCAAAATCTGGTAGTAAATCAAAAACTGAAACGCTGAAAATCAAAATGGAGGTCAATGTAATTATCGTTACAATTGTTAGTATGATATTTAACTTCGTACTTTCTGTTTTGTGATATTCTTTTCCTAAAAAAGCCTTCACTAAAATTATCAATGCGAAAATTTCAAATAGAAATTGTACAATAGCTAAATCTGGCGCTTGAAGGAAAAGAAAACATAATGACACGCCTAATCCCACGACTCCAATTGCAACTATTGAAGATAAAACGTCTTCAATTTCTAAAGCTGCAATTGAAGCGATAATCATTAATATAAGTATGTATGTAATCCATATTTCTACAGGCATTTAATCCTCCCAGATTTATAATCATTTTATTAGCTGACAAAAATTTCTTAAAAGTAAAAAGTACATTAATTACCTTTTTTATTTCATAGAAGCAGCATTATTATCATAAATCCAATTAATAAGTAGAGTAAGTACAACTGTAATAATCCCGGATGAGCTTTTTGAAAGATTTCTGAAATCCACAATGTGAAATTCTTAAAAAGCTCATACAAGTCGAAATACTTGCGCTCAGCAAAGTTATAGACGGCTTTTAATAGAGGAAAATTTCTTACTTCATTGTAAAATTCTGTACCTGAAACTCTATATTTATCGAATGCGGGAGTTCCCCCAACATATACTTCATCAAATCTAACCCTTGCATTTGTAGCATAAATTATCATTCCAACCAAGAAAATTATTATAAAAAGTAGTAAAAGATTAACCGGTTCGTATAGACCAATAAATTCTGGTTTACCTAATAAAGTAGTCTCCGTTAACGGAAAGATAAGTTTTTTAAGTGGCAGGACAACTGCAAAAACACCAAAGACCAGGCATAATAAAGAAAGAATTCCAGTTGCAAACCATTGATTAAAAGGCGCCTCTTTTGTGTCTTTATATTTTTCAGTCTTTTTACCCAGAAAAGTTGCATGCAAAAACTTTAGAAAGCTTGCTAGAGTTAACGCACTACCAAAGATTGCAATAACTATACATATCAATAGCCAGATTTGATATCCTTCTGAAAGTGTAGACGTTTTGTTTAATAACCCTTGATATATCATCCATTTGGAGAAGAAACCATTGAATGGTGGTATTCCAGAAATTGAAAGAGCACCAATTAAAGCCATTAAAAATGTAAGCGGCATATTTTTGCCAAGTCCACCAAGCTCATTCAAATCAGGTGTGCCTGTTCTCTTTTCAACTGAACCTAATGATAGAAAAAGATTTGACTTATAAATGGTATGATTAATCATATGAAAAATACCACCGGCAAATGCTAATGGATGGCCACTGGCCACACCCATAACCATATATCCAACCTGACTTACTGCGTGATAACCTAACAATCGATATCCATTGTGTTGTATCATTGCCATCATTACTGCAGTGATAACAGTTAAAGCACCTAAACTTATTAATATAAGATTGACAACTAAATCGACTATAAAAATTTGAGTTAGCATCTTTGCTAGAAGAAAGATTCCTAAAAGCTTATCCAATGACGCTGGTAAGAAAGCAGAACTTTCGACAGGGGAATTTTGTGCAAAATCAGGTACCCAGGTGTGAAGTGGGAACGCACCGGCTTTTGCAAATGCAGCTATTAATAAAAATACAAATGCAATTATTGAATAATTATTATCAAGATTACTAGAAATACTGCTTAATGACCAGCTAGAAGTTGGTGAGAGTATATACAATAGTATTATACCCATCAATAAAAATGCATCACTCCCGCCAATAATTATAAAAGTTTTTTTCGCTGCAACAGGTGAATCATTTGTGCTTCCCAGAGTAGCAAATAAATAAAGTGTAAGTCCACTTAAACCCCAGAATAAAATAAACGAAATTGAATTATCACTTAATACGACACTCTGACAAAATGCTACCGTAAGTGGATAAAGATAAAAAAACGATTTTTCAATTTCCCTTGGAACGCCATAAAGTGAATAAATCAATATGACAAAACTTAAAATCTGAATAAATAATGCTGTAAATAATCCTAATGAGTTAATTGTAAAAATAGTCTCGTTAAAAAGTATGAATGGTTCTGGCGCTGTTTGATAGAAACTAAAAACTAAGTATAAACCCACTGTAGTAGATAAGAAAGTCAAAACTTTCCGTAAAATTATTGGAAGAAACCAATTAATAATTCCGGTTACGAGTGGTATTAATATGAAAAATAATAGCTCATTCATTTCATTTGCCTCTTAATCTGTTCAGTTTTTTCAAGTGATAGCTTCAAGAGGTCAAACTTCAAAAGATTAAAATTCTTATCTCTGATTTTGATCGACCTTTCTGTGCAACAATAACATGGATCAACGGAAGCTAAAGTAATTAAAGCATCAGCTATTGATATTCCTTTACATGATGCTTTGAATGTTGGAATATTTACGTAGCTTGGAGCTCTTACTTTGTGTCGAACTGGTCTATTTGTTCCGTCAGTTTGTACGTAATGAAAAACTTCACCACGTGGAGCTTCGTATCTTCCGATTCCTTCGCCTGCTGAAATTTCTTTCACATTGTTTCTGATTCCGCCATTTGTAGTTTTCAATTTTTCAAGACACTGCTTGCATATTTTTATTGACTCAAAAGTTTCAAGTAATCGAACTACTAACTTATCATATACATCGCCATTTTCTGTAACGATGATATTAAAATCCACTAAATCGTAAGCAGCTTTTGGTTCATCTTTTCTTACATCAATTGGAACTCCCGATGCTCTAGCTGTAGGACCAACAGCACAAAAATCTATTGCATCTTTTTTGGTTAGTACTCCTACTCCCTTCAATCTTGATTTTAGAACAGGATCATCTTTTGCTGCTTTAGCGATCATTTCAATTTTCTTCTCAATTTCGTCAAGTATTTCTATAAGTTTTCCAACTTTTGAAGGGTCTACGTCTTTTGCAACTCCACCAATTCTAAACATCCCGTAATGATTTCTATTACCAGAAATAATCTCAAACATATTTAAAACTGGTTCACGCCATTTCCATGCCCACATCCATACTGTATCGTATCCAATAAAATGACCTGCTAAACCAAGCCAGAGTAAGTGACTATGTATTCTCTCAAGTTCACCAATTAATGTTCGGATGTATCTTGCTCTGAGAGGTATTTCAATATTGTCAACGTCTTCCACTGCTTGTACGAATGCAAAAGGGTGAGATGTAGAACAAATTCCACAAATTCTTTCTACCAGGTAAATTGATTGTGTGAATGTTTTAGACTCAGAAATAAACTCATGGCCACGATGCATATATCCAATATCAAGTTCAATATCAACAACGGTCTCCCCATCAACTACAAGCGTAAAATATTCGGCTTCTTCTAACAAAGGATGATAAGGTCCAATCGGAATAACATTTTT
>CAKZPH010000176.1 GCA_937138605.1 uncultured Ignavibacteriales bacterium | reverse complement strand
CAATTCCAGTCACTATACTTCCAATAAATCCAATTCTTTGAACATAATAATCAAAATCACGAATGGGCTTTTTAGGAACCCATATAAAATCACCTGGTTCAATTATCACATTTTTATCGATTGCTAGTAACCATGCACGGGATTTTGACTTGATCACATAAACTTCCTTTTTTGCAGTTTTGCCTAAACCACCTGCTTGCTCAATATAATACGAGTAATTTTTTCCAGGAACATAAGGAACATATCCAAAATTATTTACCTGACCAAAAACATAGACTAAATTAACCTTTGGTGGTATGAATATATAATCACCATTTTGTACAATAAGAGTGTCAAGATTGAAATCTTGCACCTTTAGTTTATTAAAGTCGTATGCTGCTACACCTCTTAGGAATCTTAATCTATTATCTATTATGAAATTTAATGAGTCCTCCTCTTTAATATTAGCCATACGTCTCATCATTAGTTCCTCAAAATATTCAGAATAGAATGGTGATTTAAAGACATTCCCTCCGCGAATAAGCTCAGCTCTAGATAAATCCGCACTTTCTCTTAGTCCTCCAACCTGTTCAATAGCTCTTTGCAAAGGTAATCCATCTTTTGGAAGCATTATCGTTCCAGGCTGAAAAACTTCACCAGCAATATAAGCTACATAATCACGCTTCTGGCTTTCAACTCCAACCAATCTAATTCTATCACCCCGCTTTAGAGGATATTTTAAATCAAAAGGAATTTTAATAACCGAATCTTGCAAGCCATCATAACTCAAACGATAAATTTCTATATGAGAAATTTTTTCATAGTTTGGATCCAATCCTTGTGCTAATATAATTGCGTCTTCTATTTTATCACCTTCCATATATTGAAATCGCTTAGGATTTTTAACTGCACCTTCAATTCTAATAAAATCTAAATCTGGCTTATAGTAAGGGAAAATTATTACATCATCATTTTTTATGTATGGATTATAAGTAAAATCTCCAGTTAACCTGAACTTTTCTAAATCAATTTTTATTATTTCCCCGGTTGACCTTCTTAAAATAATATCTCTCGTTGGATAGTTCTCGATCTCTTTTAGCGTTGTCATTGGATCACGGGTGTTATTTAAAATAATCATTTGTATAATTCTCGATACTAATTCATCAACTCTTTCATTCGGATAAGCTTTAAATGTACCAGTTACAAAAAAATTACCACCGATTGTAAAACTGATGGTTGGAGTTAAGTTCAATTGGGTTCTTTCTTTTGATTCAATCTGAGAGAATAGATTAGCATGCCAAATAATAAAAACTAAAATCAAAATTCTAAGGTTCATAATTACTCATCTCTTATTTAGTTAAAATTTGAAACGATAATTTCCGTGATTCGCTCAGAAGCTTTACCATCCCACAATGGGGGAATTTCGAAATTTTTGTAGGACGTTCCCAAAGTAGAAAAAACTTCAAAAGCAATTTTTTCATAATTCGTACCAATTAGCTTATTTGTTCCCATTTCTATTGTA
>CAKZPH010000175.1 GCA_937138605.1 uncultured Ignavibacteriales bacterium | reverse complement strand
CCTTCAGAGTTTATTCCACATTTATTTGAATTTTTCCGTCAAGCTGAAGAAGGTTATAGTAGAAATTTTGAAGGAGCCGGTCTTGGATTGGCAATTACAAAAAAACTAGTGAATTTAATGAAAGGAGAAATTTACGTAGAAAGCGAATATGGAAAGGGAACAAAATTTACGGTCGTGTTTGATATAGCACCAGATAAAAAAGAACAAGTCTCTCATGAAAAAGAAATTTTGGAGAAAGAAAGTCCTTCAATAACCATTGAACCAATTTCAGAAGAACCTTTTGTTTTAATTGTTGAAGATAATAAAGATAACAGTTACTACGTTGAGGTGATTTTGAGCAAACTGGGATTAAATTATTTATCTGCTTTTGATTCCAATTCTGCATTTGATGTTTTAAAAACAAAAAAAGTTGATTTGATTTTAATGGATATTAGTCTTGCTGGTAGAAGTTTAAGTGGGGAAGACATTCTGAAAATAATCAAACAAAATCCTGCATATAAAAATATACCAATTATAGCTATGACGGCACATGCAATGTTTGGTGATAAAGAACATTTTCTACAGATAGGGTTTGATGATTATATAGCAAAACCATTTACTTTTGATCAATTAACTCAGGTTTTATTTAAGTATCTCAAACGAACTAATTAAAAATTAAAGGAAATGTTCTTAAGATGTAAGTTTAGAGCTAAGATTAATTTTGTTCTTTTTCTTTTTACAATTTTTACTGTACTTAGTATTTACTCTTATTTCTCTATACAGGAAAAAATTAAAGATAACGTATATAAGAAACTTGCCAAAACAAACAAACTCACCGAGACCAGAATTAAATTCTGGTATGAAAATCTCAAAAGTCATTTAATTTCGTTGGAAAATTCAACAATTTTCTGGTTATTATTTGATGAATATAATCTAAGAAAATTAAACACCCAGAAAAGACTAACTGAATTTTTACTGCTTTTATTTCAAGAGTTTTCATTAATAGAAGGAGTAATTTATTCAGAAAATTTTCAAAAGATTTTTTCCCTGGGAGAAGCTTATGTTAATTTTAATAATGAAAAGACAATTCAAAGATTAAAATTATCCGAAAAAAAGTTTTTCATAATAGAATTTGAGTATGATTATCCGAGAAAGCTTCCAGTAACAACAGTCTACTATTATTTAAACAAAAATGGGGGAAAATATTATTTCAAACTAAAGTTCAATTCACACAATTCTCTCTTCAAAGTCATTGAAGAAACATACTTAAACGAACACTTTCTTGAAACAATTATTTTTACTCACAATAACGATACATTAATTTATTTAACAGATCCAAGGTTTATAGGTCAGACAGCTTTTTTATTAAAAGAAAAGACAGATTTAATTAGAAAGAATGAAAAAATTCATAAACGAGCAGGTGAATTTTATTTAGAAACAAAAGATTATCGTGGTAAGCCAGTAATTGCTGTTCTTGGTTTTATGCCTGAATTTAATTTTTACATAATGACAAAAATTGATAAAGAAATTCAAACAAATGAGATCAGGAAAATTTATTTTGGAATTTTTGGAACAGTGTTATTAATCTCTTTTTTATTTAGTTTTCTGATGCTGAACATTTTAAGAAAGGAAAAAGAGGCAATTGAAATTCAGGTAAATGAACTAATAAAAGCACAGGAAATTCTCAAGCAGAAATATAAATATGTAATGCAAAATGCTAATGATGCAGTTTTAATTTCCGATTTAAATGATTTAATAATTGACTTTAATAATAAAGCTTTCGAATACTATAAATTTGAACACGAAAATTTAGGGTCTATATCCATTAAAGATTTGTATCCTGATGAATTAAAGGATTATTGGAAAGAAAAATTAGAAGAAATTAAAAAAGGTCAGGGTTTAGTTTTCGAGGCTGTGCATAAAAAATTAAATGGTGAGCTATTTAATGTTCAGATATCTGCTAAAATTATAAAAATAGAAAATTACGACTTTGTTTTGCAAATAATTCGTGATTTTGACGAGCGGAAACGTATGGAAGAAGAACTGACTTACGCAAAAATAAAGGCAGAAGAATCAGATAAATTGAAAAGCAATTTCTTAAGTATGATGTCTCATGAAGTTAGGACTCCCATAAATCTAATTTTAGGCTCAGTGGATGTGTTGAAATCAAGAATTCCCGCAGAAATTTACCGTGAGAATGAAGCAATTTTTGATATGATTTTAAGAAACAGTAAGAGACTTCTTACACTCATAAACGACATCATAGATATTTCAAGAATTGAATCAAATGAATTAAAGTTTGATTTCACTATTCGAAATGCAGAGTCTTTGATTCTGGACATTATAAATGAACATCAAGATGAAGCAGCAAAAAAATCTCTTCAAATCATAAAAAATTTTACTGCTACAAATCCATATATCAGACTAGACGAAATAAGATTTTATCAAATCATTAACAACTTACTTTCCAATGCTATTAAATTTACATATCACGGTGGGATTACAGTTTCGACAAAAAACGTGGAAAATGCACTTCATATTTCAATAAAAGACACAGGAATTGGCATTCCGAAAGATAAACTTGCTGAAATTTTTAAAATTTTCCGTCAGGCTGAAGAAGGCTATGCTCGTGAATTTGAAGGAGCAGGTCTTGGCCTTACAATAACCGAAAAACTAGTTAAGATGATGGGAGGTGAAATTAAAGTAGAAAG
>CAKZPH010000174.1 GCA_937138605.1 uncultured Ignavibacteriales bacterium | reverse complement strand
TATTTGGTATGAATTGATTTACGAGTTTTTCATTTCTAAAATCAGGATGATGAATTTGAATGTGAGATAGTTCACGATTTATGACTGCCTCAATTGTTGTTTCCCACATTCCTATAAACACACCATTAGTAAAAATTCCACCCCAGATTCCAAGGCAAATAGCAAATAAGAGAATTAAGCTTCTTTTTTTATTGCGCCATATATTTTTCCAGGCAATTTGAAATATCATTTAGATTCTTATCGCTTTTACTGGTTCTAGTTTTCTTATGTAAGAAATTGGATAAAGTGCACTCAACATTGCAATTGCAAGTACAATCAAAGTATGTGCGAAAAAGATCTTCGGATTTGTGCTAAATGGAATTATAGGCTCAAAACCAAACTTTAAGAAAAGTTCTTCAACTTCGCCTGTGAATCTTATTGGATAATTACTGAAATAGATTATTGCAGGAATTGCAACAATAAGTCCAGAGAACGCGCCAATTAAAGAAATAAAAATAGATTCAAAGAGAGATGTAAGCATTAACCATTTTTTCTTCATACCGATTGAAATTAAAATTCCATATTCCCTCGTTCGTTCAGCCGTCATCATCATAATCGTACCCAAAATTCCGAATGTAACTATCATATACAAAATGAATAACATAATTAATCCCGATACACTATCAAGTTGGATTCCCTGGACAAGTTCTGGCATCATTTCATCCCATGTCATTACCTCAAAACTCTCATCGAACAATTTCTCTATTTCATTTTTAACAAAACTGATTTTCTCCAGATCATCAATCATAATGGACATTGATGTCAATCTATTCTCCATACCAAAAAGATTCTGACCATATTTCAGAGGTAAATAAACGATTGTGTTATTTAATTCAGGCAAAGCAAATCTTATTATTCCAATTATTTTAGAATTTGCAGCAGCTGTAATTCCATAGATCCCTTGTCCGTACAAAACAATACTATCCCCAACTTTTACATTAAGCATCTTTGCCAAACCTTCAGAAATTAAAATACCTTCATCGTCACTATTCAAATATCTCCCAGTGACTACCTTGCTTTTTAACTTTGACAATGAATCTTCTATTTCAGGTAAAATCGAAAATATTGATGCAACTTTAGTAATCTCTTCCGACGAGACGAGCATAAAATTTTCAAGTCGCGGCACAACCAAACTAACATGATTTATCTTTCCAATTTTTTGTAGTTGACTCTCCTCAACTTGTATTGATTTTTCTAAACTTCTCTCTTCCCAGTAGCCCTTCGAATGAATTTGAAGGTAACCTGTGTACATTCTGACCATACTATCAATCATATAATTATATGTACCATGTTGCATCGAGCGCATAATCAGTGCAAGAAGAATTGCAAAAAAGATTGATGCCGAAGCTATGATTGTTCTTCTTTTATTCCTCCATAAATTTCGCCATGCTAACAAAATGAAAAGTTGCATTACTTCACTCGCATCATATTTTGTTGAGTGAAAAATGACTCGTTGATTTTAATATCGAATTGAACCTTTTGATATTCTACCACGGTTTTATTTCCACTTTTATCCATAGGAATCATTTCCCAATATGATGGAATTTTTCTATCGCCAAATTTTTTGATTTTGCTCCCGGTGAAAATTTTTATCAATTTACTTTCTTCATCATAGAATTCAACTTTAATTTGCATAAATCCATCTTTAGTTATGTATGAAATTACTTTGCTCCACACAATTCCCGCTTCAGGTTTAGGAATAGACTCAATTTTATAACAATCATATTGATCCAATTTTTCTTCGCTTAATAATTTATGAGTGTAATCATCCACATACGAAGATGAACGAATCAGATCATCGTTTGTAAAATCTGAACCCATCCAAGATTGATTCATCATTGACGGTGGAATTTTAATTATTTTTTGTACCGAAGGTAGCCAGTTCCAGATTTCATTTTTTCTTTTAAGAGTTACGGTACCTTCATCTCGTGCTGGTTCTGTAATGTAAATTAGAGCATAATCGGGTTCAAGTGCCCAGACTTTCATTCCTATTTTTCTTTGCCACTTCGGTTTTATAATCGTCATTGTCATTTCGACATAACTACTTTTTGAATACAAAACATCTTGAGATCTTTTCACAATTTCAATTGCTGATTGACCATTGCTAACTTCGAAGTTGATAATGAGAAAGGATAATAAAAAGATTAATAGTTTCATCTTAAATTATGTCTATTTAATACAAAGTTAAGGAAGAATAAATCAAAAGGAGCAATAAATTTCTAAGTTGTTGACTTAAATAAGGAACAAAAATAAAAATTTAATGAATACCTGAGTGTTGATTTCATTCATTATTTGATTACCTGTTTCTTTCAACGAATCTTTAAAATTTACCGTGGTAAATGAAAAGATAGTATCATAAAGTCAATAAGTGGTTTTAACTATAAACTTAAAAGAGTCAGTTTTGATATTAATTTCAGTTCATAGCTTTTGGACTAATCAATAATTTATTTAATCCAAACAAGAGATTTATCAAGTATTAAAAATGTTACCAAAAAATACTTTTCTATTAACAGAAGTTAAATGTTTCTTATACGTTTCAAATATCTTTTATTTAGCCTTCCCGATTCATTAAATTGATTGTAAAGTAAATGGATTTTTAGAAATTATTTGCTTATAATAAAATTAACCCAATAACCAAATTAAAATCAAAATTTCGGAAACAAATAACGAGGTTTAAAATGAAAGGTAGATATTTATTAATCTTTGTTCTACTATCACTTTTCTCAGCGCGTTTACATGCCCTGGTGGTCGAATATATAAGTCTGGATAGAATGACGAAAGAATCGCAAGTTATTGTTTATGGGAAAGTCATCTCGGCTTATTCAATATGGGAAGATAGATCAATTTACACATACACTACAATTGAAATTAAAGAACTCATCAAGGGCGAGTATAAATCGAATAAAATTGTTGTCAAACAAATGGGTGGTACTGTAGGTTATATCACGCAATTTGTCGATGGTACCCCAAAACTAGAAATTGGAAATGAAGTAGTCCTTTTCCTTCGCGATTGGAAAGGCGCTTATTGGATTCACTCAATAGTTCTTGGACATTTTCGTGTTTATGAAGAAAATGGTAAAAAGCTTGCCGTTAATAACTTAAATAACGTTGGTTTAATCGATCCAGTAACAAAGAAAATGATTGACGACCCCACAAAGAAAGGGAATGAATTTGAGCTTCAGACTTTTCTTAATACAGTAAAAAGTTATTCTAAGTTATAGGAGGGCAAATCAATGAAGAATAAACTATTAATCTCGACATTACTTGCAATTTCTCTTTTTGCATTTTGGGGATTTTGCATCATAACAAACCAAGCAGGTCAACCAAGAAAATACTTTCCCCAACGATTACCCTTTATTTACCATTTACACGTATCAACACCAACTGAGTTCATGCCTGTGATTGAAGCATCAGCGAATGAATGGACAAATATTGATGCTTGTTATTTTGTTTTTCAACGCGGTGTAAACACAAACATAAATTATGTTGCTAATGATGGAGTTAATATAGTATATATCGATATGCAAGGTGTAAATTTTAGTGATCCAAATGTTATAGCGTTTTCAAGTACCTTTACAACAACGGTTGGTGGAGTTTTTCAGGCAGTAGGCTCAGATCTGATTTGGAACGGCAGAGATTTTCCACCTGGAATCAATGGTGAACCAAACAAAATGGATCTCAAATCAACAATGACACATGAGTTTGGTCATCATTTAGGATTAAATCACGCTGGTCAACCACCTTCTCCTACTGCTGGTTCAAACGGATGTGGACCAGCAAATCAAAATGCTGTAATGTGGTATTCGATTACCCGTGGAGATACAACAAAAAGGAATCTGCATCTAGATGATGCCTTAGGTGCCGCTTCAATTTATCCCGTCTGGATCTTACAAGGTACTATTTTGGATGGTTCATCATCGCTTCCTTTAGTCGGTGCAAAAGTAAAATTAATAAACACATGGGGCGCAATAATTGGCCCAGTTGAACAACCTTTCACAGGTAGATATTCAATACCTGGCATTCCTGTAAACGAAATTACTATTGATTCAACAGGACAATATAGAACTGTGGTGATGCATCAAAATTTCAAGGTATTAATTCAAAAATTTGGATATTACTCTGATTCCACAGAAATAAATTTCAATCCGCCCGGTGGTATTGGAAATACTCAAATCATAACCTACGATGCAATGCTTGATGTAAAGCCTTTAGTTAATTTCACAGGGCGATTAATTAACCAAAAAACTCAACAAGGTGTGTCTGGAAATATCAAGTTAATCTCTGAACTTGAAAATAAAGAAATCGCTCAGTTCAATACTTCTTCAGATGGTATTTTCACGTTTAACATTCCCGGTGATGAATATTATCGAATGGTCTTAACTTTAGATCCACCTTTTCAGCGAACAATTACATTAAGCAATATTTTCGTTGGAATTAGTGGAAGAAACATGAGCGTTCAACTTAAACCTGCTTCAGTTTTCGTTGTATTAAACGATTCAATTACCTCTAATAAAAACAAATACATAAATTCATTAAATAGACTTCAAGTTGCTTATTCTAGTTGGGATGTTCAGCAAAAAGGCGAGTTCCCCCCAATAAATCTATATTCAGCTTTTTCTCAACCTCTTACTATTCTTTGGGTAGCAGGTGGAACCGGGACTTCGAATCTTTCTTCAGCCGAAAGACAATTACTAATTGAACAACTTGAAAATGGTAATAAAGTCATTCTTGCAGGTAGAAATATTGCCGAATTTTCCGATTTAAATGATGTTTTGATTTCTCAATACATGGGAGTGAAATTTGTAACGAACAATTCAGCTCTCTCTGCGCGAGGCTTTACAAATGATTACATAGGACATGGATTAAGCTTACCAATGCCGGGCGCTGGGAAAGACCAACTGGATTTACATCCTAACGCCTTAGGAATACGTTTCAAAGTATTTCACTATGGAACTGGTACTGCTGATACAATTCGACTCGGTGCGGTTAGATCTGAAAATCCATCGAAGAAATGGAAAACTGTTTTTTATGGAATTGGTTTAGAAATGG
This sequence comes from uncultured Ignavibacteriales bacterium, assembly GCA_937138605.1. Lineage (GTDB taxonomy): Bacteria > Bacteroidota > Ignavibacteria > Ch128b > Ch128b > CAKZPH01. Next base: position 29,567 of record CAKZPH010000174.1, on the reverse strand, counting down.
TCAGCGATGCTAATTGCGATTCACTATTGATAAGATCAATAAGATACTGCGCTGACACAAATTATTTTACAAAAGTTGAAGATGTTTATTCTATCTCAAGTATTCCTGTGCAGTACGCATTACATCAAAACTATCCAAACCCATTCAACCCAATAACAAAAATAAATTATGACATTCCTTCTTACTCTCAAGTTCAGCTTCTCATTTATGATGTAAACGGTAAACTTGTTAAGACTTTGGTGGAAGAAGCCAAAAACGCTGGATATTATAGTGTAAGTTGGAATGGAACGGATAATCGGGGTAAAAAGGTAAGTTCTGGTATTTACTTCTATCGACTGATAGCAAAAGATCTAAAGACAAATAAAGTCTTCAGCGAAACAAAAAAATTGATGATTTTGAAATGATTCTTTTGAGTATATAAAGAATTTGAATTATGAAATTTCAACCCGAACTTATTGGACTGGTTCTAATAAGTTCGGGTTTTTTTATCATGAATTTTACGCAATCTAAATATTCTATTTTCACTAAATCTCCAAAATCTATTCCGCTCAAATATTATTCAAAAACCTAATTTTACTTTAATTTATAATTATGAAACCTGATGAAAATAAAAAAATTTTAGATAAGTAGAGATTAAAACCTAAAAATAACCTGAAATAAAAAAAGAGAGAGTTGACCCTCAAAAATCACAATTCGTAAATAAAGCGTTTTAATTGGTAAATACTAATTTTAATTAAATTAATTCGAGGTTTCTTTATCTTTCTTTTTACCAAATTCAGGATCAACTTTTATGAATTTCACAGCGAGGAAAGATGGAATAGTAGCAATACAAACCCAAACAAAGAAATTCTTATAACCGATTATTTCTTGTAACCAACCACTGAACATTCCTGGAATCATCATTCCGAGTGCCATTATTCCCGTGGTGATGGCAAAATGTGCAGTTTTATGTTCTCCTTCTGAAATATAAATCATATAGAGCATGTACGCTGTAAAACCAAACCCATAACCGAATTGTTCGATTGCAACACAAAGATTAATTATTAAAAAGTTATCAGGAAGAGCGTGAGAAAGATAAACATAAACTAAATCGGGTAAATTAATCGAAATAACCATCCACCAAAGCCAGAATTTTAATCCTTTTTTAGCTGCAACAAAACCACCCAATAAACCACCAAGAGTTAATGAAATGATTCCAATCGTTCCATAAACAAATCCAACCTGACCAGTTGTAAGGGCTAAACCACCAACCTCACGAACATCAAGTAAGAAAGGAGAAGCAAGTTTAACTAATTGTGCTTCAGCAAATCGATAGAATAATAAAAATCCAAGTGCTGCAATTATACCTTTTTTCTTGAAAAAGAGAGAGAAAGTTTTAAAGAATTCCTTAACAAAATTTTTACCTTCGCCTTGAACAGCTGGCCCATCAGAAGCTGGAAATGGTAAGATTAATTTATGATAAACGAAAAATAATAAAAACAATCCTGCGAGAAAGAGAAATGTAACTTTCCACGCAAAGGGAATATCTCCAGAACGAATCTGAAATTTAGCTAAAGATTGGATTTTCAGTTTTGGATCAAGTTGTATTAGAGCAAAGGCTGGTTTATCCCAGTTATTTTCGTTAAATATAAATCTTGATCCTTCAATTAGATTTATACTGTTATCGCCACTCTCTCGGCCAAAGTGCAGTACATACTCTTTTTCAGGCTTTTGGGAGAGTGTAAAAGCAACAATTCCTATATTCCCGGTATACTTTGACTTAACTTCCTTTTTAAGTTCATCGCCGAAATTTTTTCGCAAAAAATCTTCTAAAGGTTTTGCAACATTCTTTGTCCACCATGAATCTTCTTTTTCAATAACACCCGATTCAGAATTCTTTTTTGTTTCGGAAGGATAAAAACCATTTTCAATATTCCTTTTTTTTATAATTGAAATAATTGAATCAACTTCCGATTTATTTCTTCGAACTATTCCAATGTTTATTTCCTTGGAGGATGGTATAATTAAAAGCTCGCCATAATCTTTTTTCTCAAATAAATTTTGATCTAAAATAATTTCATTTTGATATTCAGGTCGAGAATAAACATTAATATCAACCGGAGGCAATCCTGTTGTACTTTCAATATATCCAGCGAGAATAACCAGTAAACCCTGACCCGTTATCATTGCAAGTCGATAGAAAGTACTTCTTATCCCTACAAAAAAAGCTTGTTCATACTGAGAAAGTCCCAGCATATAAAAGCCATCGGCGGCTATATCATGGGTAGCAGAACTAAAGGCAAGTAACCAGAAAAATAATAAAGTGTATTTAAAGAAATCAGGCAAAGGAATTGTAAGAGCTACACCCCCAAGTCCAACTGCAATTAAAAATTGCATTACTGTAATCCAAAATCTTTTAGTTTTTAATAAGTCAACTATTGGACTCCAGAGTGGTTTAATTACCCAAGGTAGATAAAGCCAGCTTGTATAAAGGGCAATATCTGTATTGGAAATACCCATGCGTTTGTACAATACAACTGAGACAGTCATCACAACGATATATGGAATACCTTCAGCAAAATACAAAGAAGGAACCCAGAGCCAAGGGTTCCTCTTTTCCCTTTTCTTAACACTGAAACTTTCTAAATTCATTGCTTAATTACTTTCTCGTTAAGTGAAAGGTGTAAATTATTAAAATTGTATCTCATTCATTGCAAGAATTACAGCACCATATGCAGGAGGGTGCTCGGGAAGAATTACATTTACGCCTTCAACTTTTTGTAGGATTATCTTTCTCAAAAGTTTTGTATAATAATTTTCTTGAGATAATAGACCACCAATGAATGCGATATAAACAGTTCTAACTCGAATCTTATCTTTTATTGCCTTAATATGTAAAACCAGTTCCTCCGCTTCCTTTCTTAAAATCTCTCGACAAGATTCATCCCCATCTTCGGCACATTGAATAACCAATGGTGCTACTTCAGAAAAGTCAAAATTTTCTTTGTAAACTTTATTAATTAAATCCTCCGCTGATTTGATGCCAAATCTTTCCGCTAAAAGTTGAGTAAGTTTAGTTTCGGAACATCGACCATCAAATGATTTTGCCACAGCTTGAAGTCCTTGCCTCCCAATCGAATAACCTCCACCTTCATCACCTATATATCTACCAAAACCACCAACTCTGTATAAAGCTCCCGAACGATCTTTACCAAACATTATTGAACCTGTACCAGCAATCAAAATTATTCCAGGCCTTCCCGAAAATGCACCTTCAAGAGCAATTCTTGCATCACTTGTTATTATCAATTTCTTAAATGGAATGGAATAATTAGAATTCCAGTATTCAGTGATAGCATTCTTTATTTTTTCTACGTCGCTTTCTCTTCCTGCACCAGTCAATCCAACGCACACTGCTTCAATGTTTTGAGCGTTAACTTCAGCTTCATTACATAAATCTAATATCAGATCAGAAATAGTTTTAGCAACCTTATCACAACCAATAATCAAAAAATTTGCAGGACCTGAACTTTTTTGAGCTAAAATCTTACCATTTAAATCTGAAAGAACTGCAGTGGTTTTTGTTGCACCACCATCTATTCCAATTACATATTTCCCATTATTTGTGGCATTTTGTTCCATTTTATTTCTCTATTTTTTCAGTAAAAATACTAAAATTTAATGTAAGTTTTTGATACTCAATTAGCAATAAAACGTTTATCAAGATTGAGCAATTCAAGTTCGAGGTAAAATTCTTACCATGAACCAAACAGATTTTCTTTTAAATTGATTGGTAAGCGACATCATCAAATAATTAATTTTAAGTCTATTATCAGACTCAAAATCAGATCATCATGAACCAGACAACTTTAGATAGAATAACTATATCTTTTGTTCTTGATTTTTTTAAGTCTCCCTCTGTGGAAACCAAATGATTTATTACAAGATAAAAATAACTACCTAATTTAGGTTGCCAGCTAAATCGATAGTTTATATTTAATTCATTTAATTCATTATTCCATTGGGCAAAAACGGAAGAGTATACCATTGTGGTGAAATCATATCTTATTCTCCCGCCGATTTCATGAGTAGTGAATCTATTACTTGAGAATTCTATTCTGTTAATGTCATAATCAAGACTAATAGTCAAATGTTTTGATGGAGTGGCATTTAAACTAATTTCATAAGATTGTTTATTTCCATTATAAAATCCACCTGTTATAAATGAAAATTCACCAAATAAATTTCTACGTCTAGAAGTTTCTAAATTTAATCCATAAGAGTTAAACCAATATTTATCAGTTGTAACTTTATTTGTATCGAATAGGGTAAATTCATTTTCCACAAATTCAAAATTCTTCACAAAAAAAAGGTGAAATCTATCATCCGAGTTAGTAATAAATCCAAAAGGAGAAAAGGAAAGATTTGCTAATGAAAATTCTTTCTTTTCATTCCAGTAGTAATCTATCTCATAAAGTTGAAAAACTATTTTTTTCATTCCATAAAAATTAACTCTTGGAGTAAACCTTAAATTAGAAGTAACGGATTGAAAACCACGCATAAATAAAAATCCCATTTCTGGATTAAAATCTTTTTGAGCAATACGGTAACTTGCAAAAAAACTCAATTCATCGTTAGGATAGCTTGCAAATATTTTAAAAGCATAATTTTTCCTTCCTCCATTTGTTTCATCAGATCTTAATGCACCTGTACCAACATTCAAAGTTTTATCTCCAAGAAAGGAAGTATTAGTATACTGGGCATCGAATCCAAAAACTCTATTGTAGCCTCTTTTCGAAATTTTGTTAGTCAAGATGAATCCAATATACGATTGATCAAATAAATCTCTCTTAAATCTGATGACACCATAATTTGTCGTTGGTTCATCACCTTTTCCAGCTGTTTGAACGTTTAGTAAACCAACTTCATAATTATTTATTCTTCCAACGAGTCTCGCTCCGGCATTAATTGGTATTTCTCTTCCTTTACTCAATCCTATTCTCCTACTATAAAAAATGTAATTTCTAAATCCTAATGTATAATCAAATACGTTTATATTTTCCAAGAAGAAGTCTCTCTTCTCAGGGAAGAAAAGCGGAAAACGTGTTAGATTGATTCTCATTCTATCTGCTTCAATTTGTGCAAAATCAGTATTAAATGTTAAGTCTAAAGACAAGTTTTGAGTTATTCCGTATTTTATATCAAGACCTGGTTTAAGAACTCTATTCCTCTCTTCTGATTTTTGAAATCCACCACTTAGAAACGGTTTAAAGTAAATTGGATTTCCTCTTTTTACGTTTTCAATACCTATTAATAATCCTGCATGTGATAATTTAAACATTCCAAGATTGGGTCCAACACCTGCCCAGAGTACTTGTTCATTTAGACGTCTAATTTGTCGTGAAAAATTTATGCCCCAAACCTGTTGTTGTGAATTACTGAACTTGAAAGTTGAAAAAGGAAACTTAAATTCAATTGACCAACCAATATCTGTAATGGCAGTTTTAACCTCCCATATTCCATTCCATTCTTCATTAAATCCACGAAAGTCTGTTCCAGATAAAATTGCATCGTCTCTCATCCCTAAAGGATTTGTACCAAACCAATAGGCGCTCTTCTTATCGTTAAAGGTATCAAAAATAATCATAAAATTGTCATCACCGCGCAGATTACCATCGCTTTTTAATTCCCGTGCAATCATTTTATTAGGTTCGGGGTCGTAACAGAAAACTCCAATATATAAAGCATCTGAATCGTATAATGCCTTGACAACAGTACGAAAAGTTGGGGGATTACCTGCATTTGGTTCTTGTTGTAAAAAGTCATCTGTTGGTTCGGCAATTTGCCAAACAGAATCTTTTAATAATCCATCAATCTTCGGTGAAGTTGAAATCCTTATGGCTTTAAGAAATTTTTGATTATGATTATCTATAGCAAATCCATTATTGAAGATAACAAGTAATACAAAAAGATACAGACCTATTTTCATAATTCTTTTTAATCCAAAATTAATATTTAATTCTCTATGATTCGAGTTTTTCATTGAGCTTCTGTTGTGCTCTAAAAAGCATCAAGAAAAAGTGTAAAGCATTGAGTATATTTAAATTGTAAAACTGCTGTAATTAATATTAAAAATCGTTATTTGAAATTCTGAAAGATGGGAAATAAGAAAGGTAGTCGCCCCAAATTGATTGAATGATTTAATTTTTGTAATGCAAAATTATAATGAGCAACTAAAATTCAATTAAAATTTCCACATAAGATTTTACTAATTGTATTAACTGAATTATAATAGGTTCAAGTTATTGAATTTTAATTTTAATTCTTCAATCAATTGGGGAGGAAAGTCCGAACTCCGTAGAGCAGAATACCAGGTAATGCCTGGGGGTTGACAATGCAAATTGTCAATTACGGAAAGTGCAACAGAAAACATACCGTTCCGATTCACTTCGGAATAAGGGTGAAATGGCGGGGTAAGAGCCCACCAGCTCGGTAGTAATACCGAGGCTTGGCAAACCCTATTCGGAGCAAGGTCAAGTAAAGGAGAAAATAAGTTCCGGTTCTTTACAGTAAACTTATTACGAGGCTGCTCGTCTCGTCATTACTCCAGGGTAGACCGCTCGATTCCGATGGTAACATCGGAACTAGACAGATGACTACCATCTCAACAGGGATACAGAATTCGGCTTACTTATTTCCCATCTTTCATTTTTCTTTAACCATAACAAGGAAAGTTATGCTTAAAAAGTACAAGTGGAAAATCCTGGAATGCCCTGATGAATTTAGTAAGCAAGTTCTAGTAGACGATTTAAAGTTACCACCTGCAATAGCTAAAATCCTCGTACTAAGAGAAATTGATAGTTATAGAAAAGTAAAGCAATTTTTTGAACCATCCTTACAAGACTTGCACGATCCTTTCCTGATGAAAGGAATGCGTGATGCTGTTAAGAGAATTATTAAGGCATTAACGAACAATGAAAAAATAATGATTTATGGTGATTATGATGTCGATGGAACTAATGCTTCGGCGATGTTATATCTTTTCTTAAAAGATTTAGATGGTAACGTTGAAATCTACATACCTAATCGAATGACTGAAGGTTATGGTATTTCTCTGACTGGATTAAATGAAGCTAGAAATAAAAAGGTCAGCTTAGTGGTGGCTGTAGATTGTGGTATTACTGCAGTAGAAGAATCAAAATACGCAAATGAGAATGAAATTGATTTGATTATATGCGATCACCATGAACCTGGTGAAAAAATTCCCGAAGCTGTTGCAGTACTAGACCCACTTCTTCCAAACTCTCCATATCCATATAAATATCTTTCAGGAACAGGCGTAACTTTCAAATTAATTCAAGCAATCGCTGCTTCAGTAGGATTGAAAGATTTACCTTTTAAGTTTTTAGATTTCGTTGCCGTTGCGAGCGCTGCTGATATAGTTCCTTTAACAGGTGAAAATAGAATTCTTGTGAAATTTGGTTTAGAAAAACTTAATTCAGATCCTCACCCCGGTTTCAAAGCACTAATAGAAAAAGCTGGACTTAAAATTGGGAAAATAACAACATCTAACATAGTTTTTGGTCTAGCTCCACGAATCAATGCAGTTGGTAGACTAGGTGACGCAATTCGAGCTGTTAAACTTTTAATTTCAAAGGATTATGAAGAAGCATTAACCTTTGCCGAAATTCTTGATTATGAAAACAGAAATAGAAGAGCAATAGATGAAGAAATGTTCGCAGATGCAATTAACGAAATCGAATCTAAGAACTTACTCGAATCAAACTCAGCATTAATATTACATAAGAACGCATGGCATATCGGAGTTATTGGAATTGTAGCATCAAGACTTGTTGAAAAGTATTATCGTCCAACAATCCTATTAACTGCTGTAGATGGAGTACTCAAAGGTTCAGCTAGAAGTATTCCTGATTTCAATATTTATGAAGCGTTAAAAAAATGTAGTGATTTGCTACTGCAATTTGGCGGACACAAAGCCGCGGCAGGACTTTCAATACAACAAGAAAAATTACCTGTCTTCATTGAACAATTCAATAAAATCTTAACCGAAACAATCCCTCCCGATAAACTTTTACCGACATTAGAAATTGAAGCAGTTGTTGAACTCAATTCCATAACACCTAAGTTCAGAGATTTGTTAGAAAAATTTGCACCATATGGACCACAAAACATGAAACCAAATTTCCTGACACGAGAAGTTGAAATTATTGATAAGCTTGCAGTCTATCAGGATAAACATCTAGCTTTAAAAGTTAGAAAAAATGGTTCTCCTGTTTTTGATGTTATAGGATTCAATCTGGGAGAGTATATAAATTCACTTATAGACTTCAATAATAATATGAATGGCAAGTATATTGATATTGTTTACACAATTGATTCACACACATATAATGGCTTTGTATTTCCGCAATTGAGGTTAAAAGATTTAAGATTATCTAAAAATAAGATGGAGTAAAAAATATATGGCAGGTCACTCTAAATGGGCACAGATTAAGAGAAAAAAAGCAGTAGTTGATGTTAAGAGGGGAAAACTTTTTACCAAGCTTATTCGTGAAATTACAATTGCAGCAAGGGAAGGCGGGGGAAATCCAGACGGAAATCCAAGGCTTCGATTAGCAATTGATCAGGCGCGAGCTAATAATATGCCCATGGAAAATATTGAGAGAGCAATAAAGAGAGCAACTGGTGAACTTGAAGGTACCAAATACGAAGAAATTATATACGAAGGATATGGTCCGGGTGGTGTTGCAATTTTAATTGAAGCTGTCACAGATAATAAAAATAGAACCGTTTCTGAAATTAGGCACATTTTCTCCAAACACGGTGGCAGACTTGCTGATCTAGGAAGTGTTAATTACTTGTTCCAACGTAAAGGGATAATTAATGTTGATAAAGAGCAAATTAGTGAAGACGATTTGATTATAATTGCCCTTGATGCAGGCGCTGATGATGTTTTAACTTTACCTGATTATTTTGAAGTTCAAACAGCTGTAGAAAGCTTTGAAAAAGTTAGAAAAGCATTGATTGAAAAGAACGTTAAGATAGAAAGTGCTTCACTTCAGTACGTACCACTTAATTTAATTAAAGTAGAAGGTAAAGAAAACGAGACAACCATCAAATTACTTGAAACTCTAGAAGATCATGATGACGTTCAAAACGTTTATACAAATGCTGATGTTAATGAAATATAATTTTTCTTCAATCGAAAAATGATAATTCTTGGTATTGATCCCGGTACTTTGAAAACTGGATATGGAATTGTTAAACATTCAAGTGGAAAAACGATTTTAGTTGCCTCCGGAGTAATTGAAAATAAAAGAATAAAATCTTTGCCATTTCGTCTTAAATTTATTTATGATGAAGTCACAAAATTAATAGAAAAATTCTCTCCCGATGAGCTTTGCATTGAAAGTGCGTTTTATGGAAAAAATGCTCAATCCGCATTAAAAATTGGTCATGCTCGTGGAGTAACTATTCTTGCGGCAATAAATTGTGAAATTCCAACTTACGAGTACTCACCTAAAGAAATAAAAAAATCAATTGTGGGAAATGGCTCAGCTACAAAACAGCAAGTAATGTACATGGTCAATCAACTTTTAGGCATCAAAAAGAAAAAAACCAAATTTGATGAAACTGATGCAATAGCTGTAGCCCTCTGCCATCTTAATAAATTATTTAAGTTACATACTAAACATCGAGATTGGAAAAATTTTGTCAAAGAAAATCCACATTTGGTAATAGATTAAAATGTACAGTTATATTCAAGGAAGACTTGTATCGAAAAATCCAACTACCGCTGTAATAGAAGTAAATGGAATTGGATTTTTACTTAATATTTCGCTTAATACATTCGAAAGATTACCTGATCCAGACAAAGTTGTAAAAGTTTACACTGTAATAATTCCGCGAGAAGATTCTATTCAACTTTATGGTTTTATAGATGAAGAAGAAAAAGTAATGTTCGAACAACTTCTTTCCGTTTCTGGAATTGGACCAAAAGTTGCTCAAAGCATTTTATCGGGAATAACTCCTTATGAATTAAAGGAACACATAATTAATGGTAATTCATTCGCTTTAACACATATCCCGGGAATAGGCAAAAAGACAGCAGAAAGGTTAATTATCGAATTAAAAGATAAAGTTTCAAAAATTTCTGTAACAACATCTTCAATAATTAGTAAAGAAGCAGAAAACATCAGAATTCAAGCATATCAAGCTTTAATAAATTTAGGTTATCAAAAACAACTCGCTGAAAAAGCTATAAGAAATGCATTAAGTGAAATCAACTCTAATTCACAGGAATTAACCTTAGAAAATCTAATTAAACAAGCTTTAAAAGAATTAGCAAAATGAATAAGTAATTAAATTAATATATCAAAGGGGAATTCATGGAAAACATTCATAAAGAAAAGGTAGAACAAGCTGTCGAGATTCTAAAAGAACTTGGAATTGATATGTGGTTAACTTATGTACGTGAAACCGAGACAATTCGCGATCCTTCATTAGATTTGATTTTGGGAACAAATTGTACTTGGCAATCTGCTTTTATTATCACGTCTCATGGTGATAAAATTGCAATAGTTGGCAGTCTTGATGTTGAGAACATAAAACTTAAAAATATTTTTGATGAAGTGATTGGTTATATCCAAGGAATTAAAGACGAATTGCTGGATAAACTTCGAAAAATTGACCCGGAGAAAATTGCCATTAACTACTCATTAAATAACAATCTTGCAGATGGATTAACTCATGGAATGTATCTTGATTTAATTGAAAAAATAAAAGATACGTCTTTTATGGAAAGATTGTGCTCATCAGAAGAAATCATTTCACTTTTAAGGGGCAGAAAATCAAAAACTGAAATTGAGCTCATAAAGAAAGCTATCAACATTACAGAAGAAATTTTTCAATTGACTTCAAATTTTATCAAAACAGGTGTTACAGAAAAACAAATAGCTGATTTCATCTTAAGTGAAGTAGAAAAACGTGGACTTGAAACTGCATGGGATAAGGAATATTGTCCTTCGGTTTTTACAGGTCCTGACACAGCTGGAGCACATGCTGGACCGACAGATAGACCAGTTCAACCTGGACATGTTTTGAACATTGATTTTGGTGTAAAATACAAAGGTTATTGTTCAGACTTGCAACGCACATGGTACATTTTAAGAGAAAACGAAAATGATGCACCAGATGAAGTCAAACATGGATTTTATGTAATAGTCAAAGCAATTGAGAAAGCTGTAGAAGCATTAAAACCTGGCGTAGTTGCTCATGAAATTGATTCAATTGCCAGAAATTTTATCATAGAAAATGGATATGAAGAGTTTCCACATGCACTTGGCCATCAAGTTGGTAGAAAAGCCCACGATGGTGGAGTAATTCTTGCTCCAAGATGGGAAAGATACGGTGATATTCCATATAAAAAAGTTGGTATTAACTTAGTTTATACAATAGAGCCTAGATTAACTATAAAAAATTATGGAATTGCAACTGTAGAAGAGATGGTGTTTGTAAATGAAGATGGTGCAAATTATTTATCAAATCCTCAAAAAAAATTATATCTCATTAAATCATAGTTTTAGCATCTTCGTGTTGCCTAAATAAGTAACCAACTTCGGATCTTTAAGCATTATGAGTTTTTGCGTTATCTCTTGCATTCTTGTGACGGATTGTTGAATCAACTTTAAGTCGTCGTCTATATCTTTTAGGTTTTTTTCTTTGATGTTTTTCTTAAGCGAAGTTAATGCAACTGCTATGGCGCTTAATGGATTATTCATTTGATGTCCCAGAGTTGCAGCCATTTCAATTAGTGCACGTTCATGTTCTAATTGTTTTATTTCTTGCTGTAAATCGTATATTCTTAAGCCACTACGTATTCTTGCAAGAAGTTCTTCATTTTCAACTGGTTTTGTAATATAATCGTCTGCTCCTACATCAAGTCCTTGTACTTTTTCTTCCAAAGTTGTCTTTGCAGTTAAAATTATAAAATAAATTCCTTTCAATTCGGAATTTGATTTGATTCGTTGACATAACTCATAACCATCCATTTCAGGCATGCTCCAATCAACAATCATAATCTCAGGACGGAATGTGGTAAGTGTATTCAATGCATCTATGCCATGTTCAGCGGTCCTTGTTTCAAAATCATGAAGTTGTAATAATTTCTCTAATAAATATCTTGTGTGTTCTTCATCTTCAACAATTAAAATCTTTCGCTTATTCATTTTCCAATTAATCCTTTTATGGTATTTATGAATTCTAGATAATTCGTAATTGGCTTCTTGAAACATAGCTCTGCTCTACTTTCTTTTAGAATTCTATTAATGTCTTCTTCGACTGCATAAGCAGTAACAATTATGATAGGAATACTTTTCCAATTTTTGTTTTCCTTTATCATTCTTGAAAGCAAGATACCATCTACTTTTTTTTCATCGATGTAGGTGTTATCCAAACTAACATCCATTATGATTAGATCAATTTTTCCATCATTTAATATTTGTAAGATTCTCTGACCATCATCAGTTGATATCGTATCAAAATTTCCAATACGTCTTAATATCAACTCAAACAATTCAACATTGAAGGGATCATCTTCTACAATAAGAATATTACCCATTTCAAGCTTCATTTATTCTTCGTTTCATGCCACTTCGCTTTGGCAAATCTAAAATGATTGTTAGTCCATTCTCATTAAAGTCAGTAACAATAGTACCATTTAATGTTTTAATAATCCTTTTTATCATAACAAAATTAAGATTATGATTTTCGTCAACAAAGTTAAATATTTCTTCTCTACTGATTTCATCAATCTTTATACTTAAGTTAATACTAACTCTTTTACTATATTCTGAAATTGAAAATTCAACCCCTATTTGATTTGTAACTGCTTTGTTTATTTCATTTAACAATAGAAATAATACTTCAAAAATTGAATTGGGACTTCCAAATATCTTGATACCATCATACTTTTTAGAGATGTTAATGTGAAGTTTCTTTGTGATTTGAGTCGTTTCAAGTGTTTCTTTTAATTCAGTGATTATATCGTAAATATTAGTATATACAATGGATTTATCACTTAGCAAATTCTTTGAAACATCCGAAATCATCCGAATGGTTTTTGAAAATTTTGGGATTTCGTTTGCCATAATATTTACGACTGTGCAAATTTTTTCAGGCTCCTTTCTTAAATCAAGCTTTTTTACTAAATCAACTGAACTTAACAAAATTTGTGTGCGATTTTTCAAGTCGTGGAAAGAGGATGTACACAATTCTCCAATAGCCACATATTTTTTGAAATCGTATAAATTTTTCATCATAAATTCATTCTTTTCATTTTCTACTTTCAAATTTTGATCAATGATAATAGCTAATGCTTTATTTCCAATAATTTTTGTCGCTAATTCTATTAAGAGAACGATTTCCTTAGAAATTTCAGCCTTTGAAAAATTTGTATTAAAACAAACCAAACCAAAATAGCCGGCTGAGGAAAAAAATGGAATTATTAGAAGATAAACATTATTTGTAACAGAATATTTTTCAGGATCAGGAATTAAGACTGGTTTTTTCTCACTCATTATTAGCTTAAGTATTCCAGAATTTATTAAGAAAGAGTTTAGTTCATAATCGAAATTATCGTTTGAATAGAGTTTCACGTTTTGACTAAAAACAACAACATTATATTTCGAAAAAGAAAAAATCCTTTTAATATTTTCAAGAAGAGAAATGAATAATTCATTCAAATCATTTATAGAATTTGCTAGTTTATTTATTTCGGTCATGAATTCCATAAATGCAAGTTTGCTTAAATTACTTTCAAAGATATCCGATTTTTTAATTGATTCATTTTCGAATTCGTAGTCAAAATCGTCAAATATTTTAATGTTGTTAACTTGCATTCCTACTCCATGCACATCAATTCTTTAAAGTTGCTATTAGTTATGAGCTTTATACTATTAATTATTTCATAAAGGAATGACTCATCTGGGATTCTGAGAATTTTTAGCACCTCTAGGTCTAATTCCTCGAGCTCATCATTTATTAAAAATGGAGATTGAAGAGTGGAGGTTATGTGATCAGCCAAATGTACGATTGCAGAAAGTTTGGGATTTACTTTACTTTGCGATGGGATATGATGGTTTTTAACAACATCGATCAATAATTCAGAGAAGTACCATTTTTCTAAAACTGCAGCACCAATTTCGGAATGATTCTTTCCAAGAATAAGCTCTTCTGCTTTACTTTGACAAATCTTTCTATAAAACTTTAATTCACATATTAAGCGAAATTCTTTACTAAAAAAACTGTTTATTATTGCAATTCCAACATCATGAAGTAATCCCGCAACAAAAGCTTCATTTTTTGAATCATAAAGAAAATCATTCGCTAAAATTTGAGAAACAAAACCCGTAAGCAAAGCATGATTATTAAAGGCTTTTTGAGAGAAATACATAGAATCTCGATTGTTTGAAATATTTTGTATAGAGAAACTTAAAACTAAATCTTTAATCATTTCCACACCTAAAAGAGATATTGCCATCTCAACGGTTGAAACTTTTCTGAAAAATCCATATGCGGGAGAGTTAGCTATAGCTAAAATTTTTAGAACTAAACCTTGATCCTTACTAATAATTTGTGCTAATTGTTTAGGTGTTATTTGAGGGTCATTAATTGAATTAATAACATCATTCGATATAGGTTGTAGTCCAGGAAAGAAGTCAACGGTCAGTTTTCTGTTACTATTCCTTAAACTCAACATATTTTACCTCAAAACTTTCTTGATTTTACATCGGAGTTTCTTGATCACTTCAGAGTGAATTTGTGATATACGTGAAACAGTTACATTAAGCACATCTGCTATTTCTTGGTAGCTCATTCCCTCATAATAATAGAGCATTATCACAAGTTTTTGCCTTTCAGATAAAACTTCAATTAATTCGAGCAAAACCTCTTTTAGATTTTGTTTTTCTACGATATCAATTGGCAAATCATCAGAAGAGGATATTACGTCTAATAATGTTTCATCCTCGTTAACTGGTTGTGAGAGAGAAATTTTCTGATATTCCTTCAAATAATCAGTCAACAAAAGATTTTCTTGATCTAGCTCTTTTCTTCTTTCATTCTCTTTTTTTATAAATTTTTTAATGGATTCTTTTACAGATCTAGGAATGAAATCAATTTTACGAAGCTCATCTAAAATCATTCCCCTTATTCTAGGAATGGCGTAGGTCTCAAACTTAACCCCATGTTTCGGATCGTATCTATCAATTGCTTCACTTAATCCCAAAATGCCAAATTGATAATAATCTTCTGTTGTAAGTATATCCCCTTCCTTTAAGTCTGTTTTCTTAATTACATAATACACTAGTTTAAAGTACTGTTTAATCAATGCTCTCTTCAAATCAAGTGATCGAGTTTTTTTGTATTCTTTCCAGAGAGTTAACGTTGTCATTTTTGCCCTCTTAGCAAACTTTTTGTAATACTTTTTTTAGTTGAGTATTTCACCCCCCATCTATAAACAAGTAGATACAATACCAAAATGAGTAACAACGAGCTCGTTATAAAGTTTTCTATCGAACTGTATAATGTATTATACCCTAAAAATGTTATAACCAATGACCCAACCAATACTTTCGTTTTTTCATATTCGTTATTTTTTTGAGACTTCATTTTGTAAACCAATTTTTAATTCTTGAAGTCAATGATAATGCCAGAAGCAAGAGAAAAATTAGGGAAGGAACTTAATTGATTAATTTTCAATTAATTATAGCAATTTATAAAAGTTATTTAGTAAGTTTACTTGATTGATAAAACTGGCTAATATTAGCCAAATGACTATTTTATATAATAATTCTATTGGTGGGTTACACGTTAGATGACTATAAAAAGGTAATTTTTTGTGATGAGCTCCAAACCATCAAAAAATTTAACTTCGCCACTTTTTTCAAAATCAATTTTAACGACTTTCTTTTCTACTTTTTCCTGAGAATTAAATTCAGACTTTAAGTCCCTATTATAAAAACATTTAAAGAATTTCAACCAATTTTGACCAAGTAAATCCTCTTTATTTAATCCAAAAATTTTATCGACGCAACCAAATACTCTTTTGCAATTTTTATCAACATCAATTTGTAATAAAACTTTATCAAGAATTTGATCTAAAATGTAATTCAAAAGTTTTAATTCATCTTGCAAATGTTTAGCAGACTTTTGAACCATCAAGCTATTTAAGCGGATTATTAAATTAGAATAATTTCTATCTTTAATAATTAAATCATTTACCCCGGCTTTGGTGATATCTTGATCAATTTCATCCCTTTCAAGAGCAGTTATTAAATAAGTATGTATATCAGTGTCGTATTTTCGAATTTCCTTAATTTCTTCAAGTCCGTTGCGCTCTGGTAAACGATAGTCAATGATAATCAAATCCGGTTCATTTTCTTTTAAGTAAATGCACCAATTGGGCGGTTTTGTTAGACCTATAAATTTAATATCAGGAAATGTCTTTTTAATGACTAATCGAATCAATCCTAATTCTAAGGGATTATCATCAACAACAAGAACTGTAAAATCAAAATCAAAATTTTGATCTAATGACACTATTTAACCTCTTTTTTAACCTCGACCTTTAATTGCTCCATTCTATAGCGAAGCTTAGATCTAGATATACCAAGAATTTTTGCAGCTTGAATCTGATTACCATCAGTAATTTCCAGTGTTTTGATAATTAAGTCACGAACAACTTGATCCATTTTTACTCCATTCTTAGGGATATTTAGAATGTACTCATCTTGAAAGTCACCTTTATAAGACTTTTCGCTTTCGAGAAAATTAATATGTTCAATTTTTAATTCGTCACCATTCATTAAAAGTACGGCTCTCTCAATGGTATTTCTCAGTTCTCGGACATTTCCGGGCCAAGAATAATTCATCATTAATTCCAGTGCATCATCTGAAATTCTCTTCACATTTTTGTTGAAAGCTTTATTAAATTCTTGGATAAAAGAGTAAGCAAGAAAAGGAATATCTTCCTTTCTTTCCCTTAAAGGTGGTACGTAAACTTTTACAACATTTAATCGATAAAATAGATCTTCTCTAAAGATTTTGTTTTGAACTAAAGTCTTTAAGTCTTTATTCGTTGCAGCAATAATTCTCACATTAACACTTACTTCTTTAGTACCGCCTAAACGGAAAAACTTTTTTTCCTGTAAAACTCTCAAAAGCTTTACCTGTAAATCTAGACTCAATTCGCTTATCTCATCAAGCATTAAAGTACCACCATCTGCAAGTTCAAATTTACCAAGTCGTGTTTTTTCTCCCGCTCCAGTATATGCACCTTTTTCACTCCCAAATAACTCACTTTCCGCCAATTCTCGAGGAATTGCCCCACAATTTATCGCAATGAAAGGACCATCTTTTCTATTTGATATACGGTGAATGTAACGAGCAATCATTTCCTTGCCCGAACCACTTTCACCTTCAATTAGAACAGTTGTACCTTCACTTAAAGCAAACTTTTCAATTGTACTAATAGTAGATTGTATAACTTTGCTTTTACCGAAAATCTCACGGTTAATTTCCCCTTCTTTATTAAGAATTCTTAAACGAGTAACTTCTTTTTGAAGTGTTATTTGTTTTAAGATTTTGCGTATGAGAACTTCTAATTGTTCGTAATTAATTGGTTTCAATAAAAAATCTGAGGCACCCATTTTGATTGCGTTTACTGCAGTTTCAACCTCGGCATAGCCTGTAATCATAATTACTGGTAAATCTGGATCGACCAATAAAATTTTTTTAAGTACCTCCAACCCATTCATATCCCCAAGATAAACGTCCAGCAACACAAGGTCAGGTGAAAAATTTTCAAAGTATTTTATTGCTTGTTTACCACTAGTACAGATATCAACATTAAAGCCACTTGCCTTAAGAGCCTTCTGAAGTGAAATGTTTACAAGATCATCATCATCAACGATTAGAATTCGATTTTCCATCTTTCACCTTAAATGATAATTAAACAATGAAATTTAATCAAAAATATTTTTTCTAAAAATTCTTTAAAACGATGCGATTAGTTAATAAAGAAGGTAATTACAAAGGTTTAATGATGAAATAGATTTTGATAATATTGTGACAAATTAGTTATTAAGTTACTTGCAATTACTTAAGAATATCATTGTAAATTTTTTCTAAAATCTTTCTGACACGGGCAATTTCTAAATAATATCCATTAATTATCCTTAGTCTAATCAATTTAATTTGTTGAAAAGGATCTCTGGTGATTTCTTTGACTGGTCTTTCAGAAGAATACAACTTAATAATTTCAGAATCTTTCAAGTTTATCTACTTTCTGTTAATACAAAATTATTATCGGAGATAATAAATTTTCTTTAAATATTTTTTTCTAAAAATGAAGTTATTTTTTTCGATAATATTCTTGTCAAATAAGCTTCTTCGGAGAGATGTGTGACGTTTGAACTTTATAAAATTTTTATAATTATTACTCTGGTTTTACACATACTAAACATAGTACTTTCAGTAATTTCAATTAAAAAAGTAAACAATGCGGGGTTATTTACAATAATTATAGTTTCAATTTTGTTTGTTTTTTCATTTCAATTGTTAGATTTTATATACTACATTTCAAATCCTTCATTATTCGTAAAAGTATCACCCCTTGAATTAATTTCATTCTTTGGTTCAATAATTTTAGCATTGATAATTACATTAGTCCTTTTGACTCCAGAAAAAGAGTTAATGGTAAATCGAAAGACTATCCCTTTTCATCCGATAGATGAGCGATATTTCTACAAGCCTGCTGAAAGTATTATCCAAGAAGAATCAAAACTCAAAAAGGAAATTAAAGCAAGGGTCGCAAAAACAACCCAAAAGGAAATAGAAGAGGAAATAATTGAAAAGCCCGAAGAAGCAAAATTAAGTAAGAATGAGAGGGAAACTAAAATTGAAACAATTGAACAAAATGAAAGCAAGCAACCGATTGTTGCAAAATTTATAAAACAAGATTTGAAAACGGAACAAGAAAAATTAAAGAGTGAGCTGGCGAAAGTTACTTTTCAAAGAGACAAATTAGTTTCAATAATTTCCCATGACCTTCGCACTCCATTAAATAGTGTTTTTGGTTACGTTCAACTTCTAAAAGATGGTCATTATAAAAATAAACAGGAAGTAAAAAAATTTTCAGAAAATATTTTCGATATTGCAAAACAACAACTTAATGCTCTGAACAAAATTGTTGAATGGATAAGATATGAATCTTCTAATCTTACAATGAATCCTACTGACTTTGATGTTACGTCAACCATTAATTTTGTCGTTAAGACGATGGCAAGGTTTGCAGATGCAAAAAGAATCAAAATCATAGTTAATTCTAAACCAGAATTATTTGTATATGGTGACGAGTTTGTGATCATTGACGTTATAAAAAATTTGTTGGATAATGCAATCAAATTTTCTCATCCCGATAACACAATTGAAGTTCATGCACATTTTCACGAAAAACTAAATAAACTCATCGTTTTAGTGGCAGATTCGGGAATTGGAATAGACCGTGAAATACTATTGAATCTACTCGTATCAACTAAAAAATTAACAGCTCGTGGGACAATGGGTGAAAAAGGATTAGGGTTAGGATTATTAATTGTTAAAGCTATAATTGATATGCATGGCGAAAGTTTTTGGATTGCAAGTGAAAAAGGAAAATGGACAAGAGTATATTTCACACTCAGTCCAACTAAACGCGCTTGATAGCTAAATTAAATTCTTCCCTCGGTTTTTTATATTTGTAATGAAATAATGTAAGTTCCTTCAAATTTCGGGGCGTGGCTCAGCCCGGTTAGAGCGCCTGGTTCGGGACCAGGAGGTCCCCGGTTCAAATCCGGGCGCCCCGACTAAAATATTCTTAAGCATATAAAGACTCCTCATTAACCTTCTGATAACAAAAAATTCCGCAATTAGTAACAAGAAAATAAAATTTTGAGAATAACTTTTTTCCAACATGAGATACTTTTAATCATAGACCTTCATCCCATTTAATAATCAATTTAATTAACTTTGAGAAATTTGGAGTTACACAAAAGTGCTTAAATTTGATTGCAAACATTTTCCGGGTGATAGGCCTTGCAGTTTTCATAAAACCCTCGGAATAAAATGTGACGATTGTAATTATTACGATCCAGTTGCTTATAAAATTCTAATTATTAAACTCGATGCAATAGGAGATGTTTTGCGTACGACATCAATACTACCAGGATTAAAAGAAAAATATCCTGATTCACATATCAGTTGGTTAACAAGGTCAAATGCAGAGGAATTATTTTACAATAATGATTTAGTCGATAGAGTGATACAATTAGAATCTTCTGAGACGATTTATTTTTTGATGTCAGAAGTTTTTGATTTAGTTCTAAATCTTGACCCTTCACCTACTAGCGCAGCAATTTGCACTTCAGTTAGTGGTAAAACAAAACTTGGTTTCGGACTAAACGAGAAAGGTAAAGTATATCCTTTAAATGAAGAAGCTAAAGAATGGTTTATCATGGGAGCATTTGACGATGTTAAAAAGCAGAACACTCGAACTTATCAAGAAATAATGCTCGATATTATCAGAGTAAAAACTGATAAATTTCCAATTATTCTTAAACTAAACCAATCAGAAATTAAATTCGCTGAGAAATTCATTGAGTCAAGAAAAATCGATCGAAGTAAAAAAATTATTGGAATGAACACCGGTGCAGGTCCAAGATGGAAATTTAAATCATGGACATATGAAGGTTTTGAAAATCTTATTTTAAAAATTTTGAGAGAGACAGACTATTATGTGTTTCTCTATGGTGGTTCTTTTGAAAAAGAAAGAAATGAATCACTAGGCAAATTACATTCAACGAGAGTAATTAATACGGGGTCAAATAACACACTTCGACAATTTTTCGCATTGCTAAATTTGTGTGATATACTTCTAACAGGTGATACACTGGCAATGCACTCTGCCACTGCACTTGGAAAAAAAATTATTGCATTATTTGGTCCTACTTCAGCAAATGAGATTGAATCATATGGTTTGATAAAAAAAATCACTTCAGATCTTGATTGTCTTGTTTGTTATAAAATGGATTGCGATTTCGACCCTAATTGTATGAACTCCATTCATCATGAACAAATTTTTAATGAAATAATAAATCTTTTAAAGTGATATGAGATACGATCCAATAAAAGACATATTTGCAAAGTTTATTCGCAAAAGTGTTCTTCTAAGATGGATTTTTTACAAGATTCTTGATATAGTTTTTCTCCGAAGTTGGTACATAAGACGAGAACTAAAAAGAATTTTGAAGAATCGGAGGGGTAAGAAAACTAGAATTCTCGATGCAGGTTCTGGATTTGGTCAATATTCATATTTTATTTCCAGAAAATTCCCAAATACAGAAATTTTAGCGGTTGATATCAAAGAGGAATACTTGAAAGACTGCAGGGAATTTTTCATTAGAAAAAATTTGATGAATGTAGATTTTCAAAACATTGATTTGACAAAAATGAATTTTGAAAATGCATTTGACTTAATCCTCTGTGTTGATGTGATGGAACATATTGACGACGATGTAAAAGTACTTCAAAATTTCTATTGTTCACTAAGGAACGATGGATATTTAATAATAAATACTCCTTCAGTATTCGGTGGCAGTGACGTGCACAATCAAAATGATGAAAGTTTTATAAGTGAGCATTTCAGAACAGGATATTCAAAGGAAGAATTGTTTGATAAACTTTCTTGGGCAGGTTTTAGAAACAATCTAGGATTTTATACTTATGGATTTTATGGGGATATAGCCTGGCGAATTTTAATCAAATATCCCATGATATTACTTAACTTAAATAAGTGGTTTTTAATCTTACTACCATTATACTATGTCCTCACTTTGCCTTTATCTTTAATTATGATGTTTATCGATACAAAATCAAAAATTGACAAAGGTACTGGATTAATCACGATATCTCTCAAAAAAATTGACCCAAACTTCTATGAAAACAAAAAAGCTTAAAAAGAAACACGATAAAGAAACACATAAACATCTTGTCTTAAAAAAAGATTTACTCTGTGAAAAAAACTTAAAAAACAATTTTACAAAATTTTTTTTCATTATTCCCTTTCTAATAGCAATAACACTCGGAGTATACTACGTATATAATCTAAAAACAGAAATTGGCAATTTGGGATTTCCACTTGACGATCCGTGGATTCATTTAACTTTTGCAAAAAATTTAATTCAATACGGTGCTTTTTCATATTATAAAAACGAAATAGTCACTTCTGGTTCTACTTCTCCTCTTTATACCTTACTCTCTACAATATTTTTCATACTCATCAAAAACGAATTTATACTAAGCTATTCAATTGGAATAATTTTTTATGGACTTGCTGCTTTAATTATTTTTTTGATTATTCAACAGACCACAAACTCAAATTTATCCGCTTTAATTTTTAGCATTTTATTTGCCCTCCAACCAAAACTTAGCCTGATTTCTGTCTCTGGTATGGAAACAACTTTGTTTGTCTTTCTTCTATTACTCGCATTTTATTTTTTCATTAAAGAAAATTTTCTTTGGAGTGGAATTGTTACTGCATTGAGCGTTTGGGCAAGACCTGAGGGACTTATTCTTGCATTAATATTTTTTATTGTTGTTCTTTTGCAGAGATTTACCTTCATTGATAATCTTCAAATTAAAAAACTGAAAGTTCAACAAATTATTAAAAAATTAATCCCATTTATTGTAATACTTTCAGGATATTTTCTTTTTAATTACTTACTTTCAGGCAATCTTCTCCCAAACACATATAAAGCAAAGATAATGTACTACCTTGGTTCGAGTCGAGAGAATTTCTTAAAACGTGATGTTATCAGTTTTTTTACTTCAAATGAATTTACTATTTGGTGGGTTCTGTTCTTACTTGGGCTTGGATGGATAATTTATTATGCTTTTAAAAGAAAATATGACCAATTGTTTATATCGATTTTATTCAGCTTAACCTTTGTCTTGATATATTATATTCAATTACCTTTTTCCCATAGATTTAGTCGGTATCTTATGCCTGTAATTCCATTCTTTATGTTTACTGGATATATGGCATTTCAAAAAGGTTTACAATACCTAAAACATAGATTTAAAGGAGACCAATCTATTTTTCTAAATTTTCTGTTTGTAACTGTGGTAGCAATAAACCTATACACGAGCATATCAAATCTTCCTGAAACGTTAAAAGAATTCAATTACAGCGTAGATTATCATAATGTGAGACATGTAAAAGTAGCCAACTGGTTAAAAGAAAATACTCTTCCTAATTCAGTCATAGCGACTCATGATATTGGTGCCCTTGCATTTTATAGTGGGAGAAAAATAATTGACATGGTAGGATTAATTAATCCTGAAGTAATACCTCATCTCAAGGATAAAAATTTTTCTGAATTCTTGAAAAACTATTTCATTAAAAATAAAGTAACTCATTTTGTAACTATGCGAAATTGGTTCGAAGCAGTAAATCAAGCTCCCATATACGTTCCCATTAATGAATTCGAATATTTTGAAGTTTTTGAGTTTAAACCAGAAAGATTGTACTTAATGCCATTGGAAGCATCCTTTTATAATCAACAAGCTTTAATTCAAATTCAGAGAAAAAATAACAGAGCAGCCATTGAATTCTTAAAACGATCTTTAACTATCGCTCCAAATTCATCACGCACACACTTATTGCTTGGAAGTACCTATAGCTTAATTGAAGATTATAATAACGCAGAATATTACCTGAAACGCGCTTTAATGCTGTTTCCAGAGTATCTCGAGGCAAATTATGAACTAGCAAGAGTTTACTTTCTAAAAAAAGATGTAGCTAATGCGAAAAACTATCTAACAAAAGCCCTTGAAATAAATCCCGATCATCTTCCGACTCTACAACTCATGTTAACCATTACTGAACAGTTTGAGAATAATCCTGAAGAATCACAAAAATATCGAATAAAAATTTCAGAAATAAATTCTAAGTTAGTTAACTAAAAAATTGATTGAAAAAAGATTTTATTTGTATTGGGATTTTTAAGCGGTAATTGATTTTGCTTAAGCTTCTTTTATCTTGTCGAAGTACACCTGCTGAATCAGTAAAAATAGCGATAAAATTATTATACCGATATTTTCGATCAATTTTTTCAATCCTACTTTAGTACTATTCTCACCAAAACAACCACATTCAATATCAAGTCCTTTAAGCATGGCGATTACAATGAAAGTTGAAAAAATCATCATTAGAAATGAATAAAGTAAAAGATTTTCTTTGTATTTATACTTAAACAAAATTCCAAAAGCGATAAACAATTCAAACCATGGAATTACAATAGCAAAAAAATTAATCAGCCAATTCGGTACAATTTGATATGAATCTATTGCATTTGCAAAATCTACTGGTAAATAAATTTTAGTCAGTGCAGCATAAATAAATAAGAATGCAAGAAATAGCCTTATAATAAATGAGAATAGATTAGTTAGTTTATGATTTAATATTTGTTCAAAGGTAAACTTCTTTTTTTCCATTCATTTATACCTTCTACCATTAAATAAATATTTTCAATGCCAAAATTTTTTAATTTAACC
The DNA here is from genome assembly GCA_937138605.1 of uncultured Ignavibacteriales bacterium. GTDB lineage: Bacteria > Bacteroidota > Ignavibacteria > Ch128b > Ch128b > CAKZPH01. Next base: position 4,916 of record CAKZPH010000174.1, on the reverse strand, counting down.
GCAAGTTCATGACTTAAGTTACAATGTATACTTTCACAATAAATTATAATTAGTTTGTTACGTGGTAGACTAAAAACTGTCTCTAAATAATTATCAAACTCTTTAGTCGAAAGGTTTAACGCCCCAGGAATATGTCCTTTTTCATAATCGCTAGGTGAACGGGCATCAATAAAAATCGTGTTTTCATTATAGAAAAATTCGAGAGCTTCATCAATTGAAATTACATTAAATTCATTTGATGTTGATTGTGAAACTTTTTTCATTGAATTAACATTAGCATTAAAAATATTCAAACCTTTAGGCGAGAAAAAGTTATACGTGAATGAAAACACTAAAACAAATAACGTAATTAAAAAAATATTGCGTAATGTTTCTACATTAAGTATCCATTTCATATGACTTAATTTAATAAATTGTTTTTGAAACAAAAAAGGCGAGAAAAACTCGCCTTAAATTTTCAGGTGTTTAATAATATTAAATAGTTTTTAAGTACCTTCTGCATAATCGTGAATATATTTCAACTGTTCTTTTGTTAATTTATCAATTTTATAGCCAAGGGTTTTTAGTTTAATTGAAGCTATAAATTGATCTTGCTCTTCAGGAATTTCGTAAACTGCCGGGTTAAGTCTAGAACCTTTCTTATAAAATTCAGCCAAACGAATTTGTGACATAAACTGATTTGCGAATGACATATCCATAACTTCGGATGGATGTCCCTCAGCTGCAGCAAGATTAACCAATCTACCTTGAGCAAGGACATAAATTCTTTTACCATTCTTTAAAGTATATTCTTCATTATTTTCACGAATAAGTCTTTTTGATTTTGCAAGTTCAGATAAGTGATTTAAATTTACTTCACAGTCATAATGACCTGTGTTGCATACTATTGCGCCATCTTTCATTTTTTCGAAGTGTCTTTTAACGATGACATCCTTAACGCCTGTTGCAGTAATAAAAATATCTCCAATTTTTGCCGCTTCATCCATTGGCATAACTCGAAAACCATCAAGTGCGGCTTTCAACGCTGCGGTTTGTTTGACTTCTGTAACGATAACATTTGCTCCCATCCCAGCTGCTCTCCTTGCTACACCACGACCACAATGACCATATCCAGCAACAACAAAATTTTTCCCTGCTAGAAAAACATTGGTAGCACGAAGAATACCGTCTATTGAGGATTGCCCTGTTCCATAGACGTTATCAAAATCCCATTTAGTTTCGGCATCATTGACAGCAATCACGGGATATTTAAGCGCACCATCTTTTGCCATTGCTCGAAGTCTTTTCACTCCCGTTGTAGTTTCTTCTGTTCCACCAATTACTTTATCCGCAAGTTTTGGATATTTATTATGAATTGTAAATATTAAATCAGCTCCATCATCGAGTGTAAGATTTGGTTCAAATTTCAAAGTTTGTTCAATGCACCAATAAAATTCTTTAACATTCATTCCATGCCATGCAAAGATGGAAATTCCCTTTTTAGCAAGAGCTGCCGCCACATCATCTTGAGTTGAAAGTGGATTACATCCACTCCAGCTTACTTGTGCACCAGCAGCAACTAGAGTTTCAACCAGTACTGCTGTTTCTTTAGTGACATGTAAACATCCAGCAATTTTAAATCCTTTTAATGGTTTTGTTTTACTGTATTCCCTTCTTAATTCCATAAGAACGGGCATTCTTGATTCTGCCCACGCAATTTTTTTTCTTCCTTCTTCTGCAAGTTTCAAGTCGCGAATTTTATATACTCCAGGTTTATAATCCATTAACTTTAACTCCGTTTTGTTTTTACTTAATTAAAGATTTAAAGAAATCTACTAAATCTAACTTCTCCCAAGTGAAACCATTCTCATCTCTTCCGAAATGACCATATGCAGCAGTAACTTTATATTTAGGTTCAAGTAAACCTAAACGATTAATGATTCCACTTGGAGTTAAATCGATTTCTGTTTTTATAATTTCTCCGAGCTTTGAATCTGGAATCAGTCCTGTACCGAAAGTATTCACAAAAATTGAAACAGGTTGAGCAACACCAATAGCATAAGCTACTTGAATAAGACATTCTTTCGCCAATCCTGCAGCTACAATATTTTTTGCAATGTGTCTTGCCGCATATGTGGCACTTCTATCAACTTTCGTGGGATCTTTACCACTAAAAGCACCACCGCCATGTGGTGCATAACCACCGTAAGTATCAACAATTATTTTTCTTCCCGTTAAACCAGTATCACCATGAGGACCACCAATCTCAAATTTACCTGTTGGATTTACGTAATAAATTGTCTTTTCATCAATCAAATTTTCAGGAATGACCCTTTTTACGACATGCTCAATAACATCACTTTTGATCTGCTCTTGAGTAACATTAGGATCATGTTGTGTCGATACAACAATGGTGTGAACACGAACTGGTTTTCTATTATCATCATATTCAATAGTCACTTGTGACTTAGCATCTGGCCTTAGATAGGGCATTAAATGCTTTTCTTTTTTTCTAATTTCAGAGAGACGTCTAACCAATTTGTGTGCAAACATTATTGGTGCTGGCATAAACTCTTCAGTTTGATTAGTTGCATAACCAAACATCATACCCTGGTCACCTGCACCACCTTTATCAACTCCCATTGCAATGTCTGCTGATTGAGAATGAATTGTACTTAAGACTGAACATGAATCAGCATCAAAACGGTAAACAGGACTTGTATAACCAATTTCACGAATCGTTTCTCTGACGATATCTTGAATATTTACTTGTGCCCTCGAGGTAATCTCACCTCCAACAAGAACTAATCCAGTCGTAACAAAAGTTTCACAAGCAACGCGTGATTTGGGATCGTGACGGAGATATTCGTCTAATATTGCGTCTGATATTTGATCACAAATTTTATCGGGATGTCCTTCTGAAACTGACTCTGATGTAAAAAGAAATGACATTTACTTAACTCCATTGTGATTAATAAAATTCTATTTCGGATGAATCACCTGTATTGAGACGTTTAAACTGTCCCTTAATAATTGAATTATTACCAATAATAGAATCTTTCAAAAATGCATTTTCAACTATGGCATTAACTCCAACTATACTATTAACAATTATCGAATTTTTAATAACCGCTCCTTCATTTACAGTTGTGTATGGTCCAATAATGCTCTTTTCAACTTTGCTATTTGGAGAGATATAAACTGGTTTTAAAGTTAAAACTCCCTGGACACTATCTGTACGATTCATTTTTTCAAGTAAATGATGATTTGTAGAAAGTAAGGTTTCTGGTTTTCCACAATCAAACCAACCTTCAACATTAAATGGAATAAACTTCTCACCTTTTTGAATCATTAATTCAAGTGCATCAGTAAGTTGATATTCACCTTTGGTTTTTATATCCTTAGTTACAATCTCATTTAGAGCATTTGATAATTCATATGGATTTTTTATGTAATAAATACCAACGATAGCGAGTTTGCTAATTGGCTGTTCAGGTTTTTCAATAAGTTTAGTGATAAATCCATTTTGAATTACAGCAACACCAAATCTTCTTGGATCATCAACTTCTTTTACACCCAATGCTGAAAATTTGCTAGATAGCATTTGCTTTAGATCAACATCAAAAATTGTATCACCGAGAATAATTAAAATTTCATCATCACCAAAAGTTGATTTTGCAAGATAAATTGCATGTCCTAACCCTTTTTGTTCTTCCTGTACAATAAAATCAGCCTGTATATCGTAATTCTTTCTAATAAATTCTTCAACCTTCTCACCAAGATAACCAACTATAAATGTTGCCTTCGTTATACCTTCAAGAATAATTCGGTCCATAATGTGACCGAGAATCGGTTTGCCCGCTACATTAAGAAGAACTTTAGGTAGTGTGTAAGTGTGCGGACGAAGTCTTGTCCCAATTCCCGCTACTGGAATTATTGCTCTAACGTTTCTCATATTGTAATTACAAACTTAGAAAAAATGTGCTTGATTACCAACATTAATATTTTAGAAGTGTAATTTCAAAATAAGCAGCAGAAATTACAAAACAGTTTAATACTTTAAATTCAATTTTACTTCTTTAACTTTTTCTTTGATAATTTCTACCAATTTTTCCTTTGATATTTTTTCAATTGTAAATTTATTAGTTGCTACAATTGTTTCGATAGTATCCCCTTCTCCTTTTAAATAACGATACAAATTGAAACCCAATCTATTACGGTCATTCATAATAGGTAAAAATTCATTTAGACTTTCAGCTATTTGGTATGCTTTTTTTTCAATGCTATCCGTAAAATATCGCTTTACCGCTGCTGGTGGAAGTGATGTCATATATACTCCTAATTTTATCACAAATTATAACGCAATTTAATTATAGATTTAGTTCTATCAAATGTTAAATAAAGGTGAAAAATTTGTGAATAATAAATCCAAAAAGCTCTAATGATGTCAGAGTAAAATAACAAAATTCATCGCTAAATTTTCTTTAAATTCGTTTATTGAGGATGAAAGAATTTCATAGAAAAATACTAATCATTAGATTGAGCTCACTTGGAGATGTTCTTTTAACTTATCCATTAATAAAGTTGATTAAAGACAGATTCCCAGAAACTCAAATCGACTTTTTGGTTAAAGAACATTTCGCCGATGCAATTAGAACAAATCCATTTTTAAACGAAACGATTTTATTTAAAAAAGAGAATACCAGGTTGATCAGAAATCTAATTAAAGAAAAAGGCTATGATAACATCATTGATTTACAAAACAATTTAAGAAGCAAATTACTTTATCTTGCCGCATTAACTAAAATTTTTAAGTTCAAAAAACCTACATTTAAAAAACTTTTATTCGTCTATACAAAGATAAATTTGCTTAAAAATAATCAATCCATCGCTAAACATTACATTGACACATTCTTTAGAAACGAAACTATAAACAC
>CAKZPH010000173.1 GCA_937138605.1 uncultured Ignavibacteriales bacterium | reverse complement strand
TAGTATTGAACTTACTTGTGGATCGGTTGAATGTGGTTATGATATCTTAGATAACGTGCTTTAAAGAATAGAAGGAAAAAACTGGTTTTACTTCATTCAATTAAGTTAATTTTGGTTAAATTGCTGAATATGATGATGTTTCGGATGAGCTGTGTTTTGTTTTTGTTTCTAATGATTTGATTAAGTTGGAAAATCAACATTTAGATAATAAAGAAGAATTTACTTTACATTTCTTCAATGAAAAAGAAATTGATAAAATGATGGCAAATAACAAGATTTGGGATGGGATGATGATAACTGCTTGTACGATGTACAAATCACAAAAACTTTAATAATGGTCTATCATATGAAAACCATACTTGTATTCATTTCGTTAATTTTTTGCTCTCAATTGGGTTATTCACAGTTTCGCCTTGGTAATGATAAGCTTATTCATGAGAATTTAGATTTAATAAAAAATAAAAGAATAGGTATAGTTGCTAATCACACCAGTGTACTATCAAATGGAGAGCATATAGTAGACTATCTTTTTCAGAAAAACATAAAAATAGTTGCGGTTTTTGGTCCGGAACACGGCTTCAGAGGTGATGCACCGGCTGGTGAAAAAATAGAAACAACAATCGATGAAAAAACTGGAATCACCATTTATTCTCTTTATGGAAAAATTAATAAACCAACTTCTGAAATGTTGAAAGGTATCGAAATAATGATTTTTGATATTCAAGATGTCGGTGCTAGGTTTTATACATACATTTCTACACTTTATCTTGTGATGGAAGCATGTGCTGAAAATAATATTCCATTAATTGTTTGCGATAGACCAAATCCTTTAAATGGTGAACTTGTTGATGGACCGGTTTTACAAGAAAATTTGATTTCATTTGTGGGAATTGCGCCCATGCCAGTTCAACATGGATTAACAATAGTTGAACTTGCTAAATTTTATGAAGATGTTATCTTACAGAAAAGAAAAATCAAGCCTGATATAATTGTGTTTACAATGGAGGGGTGGAAAAGAAGTAATTACTATGATCAAATTAATCTATCATGGATTAAACCCTCACCAAACATTGTTAATCTTGAAACTGCCATAGTTTATCCAGGTACATGTTTTCTTGAAGCGACGAACGTTTCCGAAGGTAGAGGTACTTATGAACCATTCCTTACTTTTGGTGCACCATTTATAAATAGTCAAGTTTTAATTGATGAATTAAAAAAATATAATTTCCCTATTGAACTTAATGAGATTAAATTTATTCCCGTTGACCTGGAAGGCATGGCGAAAAATCCAAAGTATAAAAATCAGGTATGTAATGGAGTAAAAATAAAAGTAACAAACAGAGAAAAATTTGAACCAGTTAAGTTTGGTTTGGCATTACTTGTAACTTTAAAGATGCTATATCCTAATGACTTTAAAATATATAAACAAAGAATGAACCTTCTAATTGGCGATGAAAAAATTACTGATTTAATTGAGAGCGGAGCAAATTTTGAACAAGTTGCTTCAGCATATCAAGCTGAACTAGATGAGTTTAAAAACAAAAGAAATAAATATCTATTATATAATAATTAACGAGGTATTATGAAACGCATAATTTATTTTGTACTTATTCTTGTTATATCGATTTTAGCCTGTAAAGAAAAATCAGAAAAACCAGTAGCGGAAAAAGAAGTTCTGGTAATTGATACGACTAATATCAAACCCATTAAGTTAGATGAGAGTTTTTTTCTAGTGTATGATTTACCAAATAATTCCGTTTTAAGATATAAGCTTATAACCTATAATAAAAATTCGCAAACTTTTTATCTTGATTCTACGATTAGTGGTTGGGTTGAACAAAATGTTGAGTATATATTCAAAGTATCCGTTAAAGATAAAGAACAAAATGGGAATATGACTCTGGATATTTTATGTGAACAAATTAAAGCAGAAGCAAAATCAAGTACTGGTGAAACCCTTACTTTTAATTCTCAGAAACCTCCCACTGATAGTCTTGAAAAACTTCAAACTAAAAACTTTGAAATTTTGGTAAACACTGATTTCTCTGCAAGAATTTCACCTCAGGGCGAAGTTCTTGACGTATTTAAATCGGAAAACTTCATAGAAAAGTTAATTCAAGAGGCACCACGAAAGCCTTCTGAGGAAGAAAAAATCGCAATAAAAAATGATTTCGAACAAGGAGTATTGAAACCAATCGTTCAGCAACTTTTTAAGTCACTTACTGAAAAAAAAGTAAATGTTGATTCTCTTTGGACAATCACATATCCAACTCAACTTTCAGTATTTGATATTGAAAATACGGCAACATACAAAATTGATAAAGTTTTTGAATCGGGTAAGACTAAATTAGTTGAAATAACCGGAACCCTTACAATAAAACCATCAGGAAAGACTGAACATACAGAAAATAATGTTGTTTACAAGTTCTCAAAACCAAAAGCGAAAGGAGTCGGAAAGTATTATTATGATCTGAACAAAAAGTTAATACGAAAAGCCGAATCGGATGTAACTTTTGAACTCGCAGTTAATATCAGTCAAAAAGGACAAACAAAAACATATAAACGAGTCGATGTAATTCAAACAAACAATAGTTTGATTCTGCTGGATTGATAGCCTGAAAGTTTTAACCACTCATAAAACGAAAAGTCACTTTCCAGAAGAAGTGACTTTTTATTTTAAAAAGAAGAATTAAAAAGGCGTCAAAGAAATGTGAAAAATTAGAATTGTACGGTTTGCCTAAGGTTGGAATAACTTAAAAATTAATAAGTATAATGGGTTAATAATGGAAATGGAAAACTTCAAAAAGACAGTTATTAATCTAATTGAAGATTACAATTCCTACCGTAACAAATTTACTTCATTTGAAACTTTTGATTTACTCAAATTATCTAAGAATCAGATTCAAGTTCTTAAGAAATTATCAAAACGCCTTTATAATACTTATCCCACTTTTCATCCAAATTACATTGGTCAGATGATAAAACCACCTGTTGATTTAGCAATTCTATCATATTTTGTTGCGTTATTTTATAATTCTAATAATCATGCGCTTGATGGTGGCCCTGAAACAAGTTATCTCGAAAAAGAAACCATTAAGGAAATTGCTAAATTGATGGGCTATAAAAAGTTTCTTGGTCATTTGACCTCAGGTGGTACGGTTGCAAATCTAGAAGGTCTTTGGATTTCAAAACTAATAACAAAAAATAGATTATTTGCCATCTGCGAAAATGCACATTACACTCATACACGCTTATCAAAAGTGATCGATTTTAACTATGAGCTGATACCCATGGATAGATATGGGAAAATGGATATAGATACGTTAGAACGAAAATTAAGATCGAAGAAAATTGGTACGGTTGTATCCACGATTGGGACAACGGGATTAGGCGCATTGGATGATTTAGTTGAAATATTGAAATTAAAAGATAAGTTTAATTTCAGGTTACATGTAGATGCTGCTTATGGTGGATTTTTCAAAGTGCTGGCAGATAATAATTCAAAACTCATCAATAAAGAAATATATGATAAACTTTCACAAGCTGATAGTATTGTGGTAGACCCACATAAGCACGGTTTACAACCTTATGGATGTGGATGTATTCTTTTTAGAGATCCTAAAATAGGAAAATATTATAAACACGATTCACCTTACACTTATTTTACATCGAAAAAATTGCACTTAGGAGAAGTAACACTTGAATGTTCACGTCCTGGAGCTGCTGCAGCATCTTTATGGACTGTATTGAAAGCTTTTCCACTAAAAAAGAAAAAAGGTTTTTATCAAATACTTGAATATACTAGACTAGCTGCATTAAAATTTTCTGAATTAATAAAAAAGAGTGATGAATTTAGTCTTCTTGTTGAGCCCGAACTTGACATCGTAAATTTCTTTCCTAAATCAAAATCGACAAAAGATATTTCTAAAAAATCAGAAGCATTGTTTAATGATTTAATGAGAGATAAAAACTATCCAATTTTTCTCTCAAAATATCGAGTTAATTCAAATTTCTTCAAAAAACTTTTTAATGAAGTTAACGTCAACTCTCCTGAGGTAATTGTTCTTCGCTCTGTGTTAATGAAGCCCGAACATTATTATTACATTGAGGATATTTTTCAACATATTTTGAAGGCACAGAAAAAAATAAGTAAATAATTTTTCTACAATTAGGCTAAATGATTAAGTTCTTAAAACATTGAGAAATTCCTAAAATTGGCTTAACATCAAAAATTTGTTCATTTAAAAAATTAAGCAAAAATTTTTAGATCCGATATTAAATTTGAAACTTAAAAGAATTACTCTAAAATCAACGAGCTAAAGATATAGAAAAAAACCCGAAGCACTCATACAATGCTAAGCTTCGGGTTTAAAGACGGGTCTAATATATTTTCTGAATTGTTTGGAGGCTATTAATATTAAATTACAAGAGCCATTATTGCCTTTTGAACATGTAGTCTGTTTTCTGCTTCATCAAATATGACGGAATTAGAACTATCAGCAACTTCATCAGTCACCTCTTCTCCACGATGAGCAGGCAAACAATGCATAAACAAGTAATCATCTTTTGCGTACTTTACTAAATCACTATTTACCTGGTATGGCATAAATTTCTTTTTTCTTTCCTCAGCTTCAGCTTCCTGTCCCATGCTTGCCCAAACATCTGTATACACAATGTCTGCATCTTTAACCGCTTCTGAAGGATCATTTGTAATTAAAACTTTGGTTCCAGAGTATTTTGCATTTTCAAGTGCTTCATTTACTACTTCTTTTAATGGCTCGTATCCTTTTGGAGTTGCTATTGAAATATCCATACCGACTTTTGTACAACCTTGCAATAAACTATGAGCCATATTGTTTCCATCACCAACATAAGATAATTTTAATCCACTCAATCTTTTTTTCTTTTCAAGGATTGTAAATAAATCAGCAAGAACCTGACAGGGATGATGTAAATCAGTTAATCCATTTATCACAGGAATTGATGCATATTTTGCTAAATCTATAACATCTTGATGACTGAATGTTCGAATCATAATTCCATCAAGATAACGTGAGAGAACACGGGCAGTGTCAGCAATTGTTTCACCCCTTCTCAGTTGTAAATCGTTTGGTCCAAAGTACATTCCAATTCCACCAAGTTGATATATTCCAACTTCGAAAGATACGCGTGTTCTTGTTGATGGTTTTGCGAAAATCATACCTAGAGTTTTTCCAGAAAGAAGTCTATGTGGTTCTCCTGATAGTTGTTTTAGTTTGAGGGAGTTACTTAAATCGAATATTTGATAAATTTCTTCCAAACTTAAATGTTGGATTTCAATTAAATCTTTTCCCTTCATATTTACGGCCATAATAGCACCTCTTTTTATCCTTTGTAAATTTTTGTTCCACAGTTTGGATTATGTAGTTCTCGAGCATCTGTGATAATCACATCTTTACCAGTTGATTCGACAAATTCAATAGCAGCCTCTATTTTGGGTCCCATACTTCCTGGAGGAAACTGACCTTCGGCAAGATATTTCTTGGCTTCGGTTGTCGATAGTTGTTCTAGATCCTGTTGATCTGATTTCATAAAATTGATAGAAACTTTTGTAACATCAGTGAGAATGTAGAATGCATCAGCGTTTATTTGTTTTGCAAGAAGTGCAGATGCTAAATCTTTATCAATTACAGCTTCGATGGCTTCGAGTGTTCCATTTTGATGTCGATATACTGGAATTCCTCCACCTCCTGCTGCAACGACGATATGTCCATCCTCAGCAAGTTTTCTAATTAAATCTTTTTTTAACACGTTTAATGGTTTTGGAGAAGCCACAAGTCTTCTCCATCCTCTTTTGCGTGGATCTTCTTGCATTACCCAGCCATTTTCTTTTTGAAATTTTTGGGCTTCTTCATAAGTATAGAATTTGCCAATTGGTTTGGTTGGATTTTTGAACGCTTCATCATATTTATCAACTTCAACCTGAGTAATTAAGGTAACAACAGATTTTGATATTCCCTTTGAATTAAGGGCATTCATCATCTGCATCTCAATCATATATCCAATTCCTCCTTGTGAATCGGCAACACAAATATCTAATGGCATTTTGGGAATTTTATACATTTCCCAGGCAGCTTCATTTCTCTGAAGAATATTTCCAACAACTGGACCATTTCCATGAGTTATAATTAATTCATATCCTCGCTCCAGAAGCGGAATAACGTTTATGCATGTTTCGTAAGTATTTTTTTCCTGTTCTTCAATTGTACCAATCTGATCACCTCTTAACAAGGCATTTCCGCCAAAAGCTACGACAGCAATTTTTTTTTTCATATAATTCCTTTCTCTCTTAAGATATTTTCAATAGTTGGTGTGGTTAATTCTTTTAGATAATACTTAACTCTTGTAACGGGTTTTTTTATTTTGATGATTCTGCGCAAGTCAATCGGTGTTCCAATTACGACCACATCGCAATCAGTGCGATTAATTGTTTCATTTAAATCTTGCATTTGCTTTGTGCCATAACCCATGGCAGGTAAGAGCGTTCCAATTTCAGGATAAGTTCTAAATGTTTCTTGAATTGATTCAACGGCAAATGGTCTTGGGTCCACTAATTCTTTAGCACCGTTCTGAAGTGAAGCTACTACACCAGCTCCAAATTTCATTTCACCATGTGTCAAAGTCGGTCCATCTTCAATAACAAGTACTCTTTTATCTTTTATTAATTCTGGATTTTCTACTTCAATAGGTGAATCAGCTTCTATAATAATAGCCTTTGGATTAACCTTTTTTATGTTTTCTTTAACTGTTTCAATGTCCTCCTTTTTAGCTGAAGAAATTTTGTTGATAATAGCGATATCGGCAATTCTTAGTGAAGTGTTACCAGGATAGTACCTCAACTCATGACCTGCACGAAGTGGGTCGGTTACTGTGATTGTTACATCGGGTTTATAAAATGGTGTATCGTTGTTTCCTCCATCCCAGAGTATAACGTCCACTTCATTTTCAGCCATTTTTAATATATCGGCATAATCAACGCCTGCATAAACGATAGTTCCATTTATAATGTGTGGTTCAAATTCTTCCATTTCTTCAATTGTACAATTGTATTTAATTAAATCATCGAGGGTAGCAAATCGTTGAACTCTCTGGGCATTTAAGTCACCATATGGCATTGGGTGGCGAATAGCAGCAACTTTCTTTCCAGCTTTTCTTAAAATACTTGCAACGTGCCTGGAAGTTTGGCTTTTCCCGCAACCTGTTCTAACAGCAAGAACGGCAACAACAGGCTTTTTACTTTTTAACATTGTTTGGTCAACACCAAGCAATCTAAAGCTTGCGCCAGCAGCATTTGCTTCTGATGCTTTAGTCATAACATGTTCAAAAGAAATATCCGAATAGGCAAAAACAACTTCATCTACATCAAATTTTTTGATTAAAGATGTTAACTCGTTTTCGTGATATATTGGGATTCCGTTTGGATAAAGCTTACCTGCAAGCTCTGGCGGGTAAACTCTGCCATCTATATTTGGTATTTGAGTGGCAGTAAAAGCCACTACCTCGTACTCTTCTTTATCTCTATAAAAAACATTGAAATTGTGAAAATCGCGACCCGCAGCACCCATTATGATTACTCGGGTTCGTTTCATAAATCCTCCAATTTTTATTCTACAGTTACACTTTTTGCTAAATTTCTTGGTTGATCTACGTTCAAACCTTTTGCAACAGCTATGTAGTAGGCCATTAATTGTAAAGGAATTATGGTAAGAATTGGTGAGAGCATTTCAATCGTGTTTGGAATTGGAATTACATAATCAACAATCGAACGTATCTCTTTATCATCTTCGCTAATAATTGCAATTACTTTCCCTTTACGCGCTTTTACTTCTTCAATGTTTGATAAAATTTTATC
>CAKZPH010000172.1 GCA_937138605.1 uncultured Ignavibacteriales bacterium | reverse complement strand
TAAAGTTAAAGTCAGTGCACTTATTATTGATATTACGACCAATTTTTTTCTTTTATTCTTTTTATTCTTCATGATTATACAATCTCCTATAATTTTTAATATTCTGTTTCCAAAATGCCTGTCAAATATTCAATTTGCTTTTTCAAGATTAAATAATCGTAAGTTGAGTTTATAAGTTCATTTTGTGCTTGAACATGTTGAGAATTTGCAATCAAAAGGTTCAGAAGAGTATTTGCACCCAACAAATACTTTTCCTCATTGATTTTTTTATTCTCCTCAGCAGCAAGAACATTCTTTGAATTCACCTCAAGTTTTTTGCGAACGGCATCGAGGTCAAGTAATGCTTTTTTGATATTTATCTTTAATTCTTTGACAAATTCATCAAGCTGAAGTTTATTGTTCTTATAATTAACCTGTGCAAGTTGAACTCTATTGGCAATTGTCCAGCCATTAAAAATTGGCACACTCAAACTTAATGATGCTATATATGTTCTGGACTTATCCAAGTCACTTAAACGATTTGCTCTCATACTTGCATTAATTGATGCAACTAACCGCGGGAAATAAGCACCCCTTGCAATAGAAATGGCGTATTGATTTGATAAAACATCAAGATAGCGCGCATGATAATCTGCTCTATTTTCCAACGCTTGTTGAACAAGTTGATTAAAATCAAAATGCTGATTCAGAATTTCTTGTGACTGATTAATAAGATTTAGTTCTAATGATAAGTCTTCAAATTCATATGGTAAAGCGACGTCAAGATTCAAGAATGAAATTAAATCGTTCTTTAGACTTTCATAATTATTACGAGCTTGAATTAGTAACAACTCGGCATTACCAAAGTTTACTTGTTGTTGGTACACATCAGCTAAAGTTAACTGACCTACTCTGTTTCTCTCGATAATTGTCTCTAAACTCTTCTTGTTCCATTTTAAGTTTTCTTCTTGAATTGCTAACAATTTTTTTGCTTTTAATAAATTTACATACTTTACAATTGCTTGAAATACAATATCCTGCTTAATTCGCTCAAGTTTTTTTTGAGACGATTCCAAACTTGTTTTACTTTGATAAATAGAATAAAAACTAGAAAGCCCATCAAACAAAGTTAAATTAGACGAAATACCAGTTGAATATGAACGAGATTCTACTCTTGTTGGTGGAAGTGGAATAGTTAAACCACCAAAAGTTAAAACTCCGCCTTCATCTTCTGATCTGGTCCACGAAAAGTTTGCTGATGCATTTAAATTTGGTAGTATGTTGCCATAAGAGTTAAGCAAATCACTTTTAGCTAAACTAAGATTATTTTCAACTTGTTTGATAAACACATTTTGATCAACAGCAATTTTAATAACGTCATTTAGATTAAACTTGAGAGTATTTTGAGTTAACCCCAGCGAGTAGAATAAAAGGAAAGTAAGAATATAGAAGAATCTCATTTTAACTCCGATTTTTTATATTTTTTTAGTTACGACGATACGGCTCAATTTCTTTAGAAATTTCATCGTAATGTTGTTGCAGAAACTCCTTGGCGGCTTCATATGTATTTGGTATCGTCCCATCAAGAATTGCATTTTCAATTTTCTTTTTGATCATACCAACGGCTTTGGAAGGTGTGAGATTAAACATTTCCATAATTTCTTCTCCCCTGACAGGCGATTTAAAAGCTCGTAATTTGTCACGCTCAAGTACGTCGTGAATTTTCTTTACAACTAAATCATAATTTCTCTGATACTCTTGAATTTTCTCAGGACGTTTTGAAGTTATATCACATCTACAAAGAGTTATTAAGTCATTTAAATCATCACCTGCAGAAACAATCAGTCTTCTCAATGCTGAGTCTGAAACATTTTCATCTACAAGTGCTATTGGTCGTAAATGTAATCTTATTAATTTTTTAACATAATCTATTTTATGAATTGGAAATTTATACTTTTGAAAAAGTTTTTTTACCATCCTGGCACCCATTTCTTCGTGACCATGAAAAGTCCAACCGACTTTTTCATCATATGCCTTTGTTATGGGTTTGGCAATATCATGAAATAAGGCGGCAAGTCTTAACCAGATATTGTTAGAAACTTTTGCAACATTATCTAATACTTCTAATGTATGCCAGAAAACATCTTTATGATGATTATCTTTTCTTTGTTCAACTCCAGCCATAGCGGCAACTTCGGGATAGAGAACCTCAAGAACTTTTGTCTTAAACATCAGTGAAAGTCCGATTGACGGTTGTTCACTTGATAAAATTTTGAAAAATTCATCAACTATTCTTTCTTTTGAAACAATTTTAAGACGTTCTCTCATTTCTTCGGCTGCATCGAGAGTCAATTCATCTACATCGAATTTAAGTTGGGTAGCAAACCGAAATGCTCTCATTATTCTTAACGGATCATCATTGAATGTTACAAAAGGATCAAGTGGAGTTCGAATCAATCTTCGTTGAATATCACTATAACCATCAAACAAATCTATAATTTCACCAAATCGATCTTTATTAATAGAAAATGCAATTGTATTAATTGTAAAATCTCTTCGTTTGATATCATCTTCAAATGTTCCTTTTTCAACCAGGGGCTTTCTCGTTGTTGGACGATAAGATTCCCTTCTGGCACCAACAATTTCAATTTTTACCTCATTTAATTCGATCAAGGCAGTGCGAAAATTCTTGTAGATTATTAAATTTTTTGCCCCTAATTCTTTACTTAAAAGCTTTGAAAATTTAATTCCGTCGCCAACTACAAGAATGTCCAATTCGTTTCTTGAACGACCCAAAATTCTATCCCGGACATAACCACCAACGATGTAAGATTCAAAATTGTTTAAGTCTGAGAATTGACCAATTTTCTCAATTAATGAAGTTATGGTAGGATCTTTTTCTGGAAATAAATTGATATTAGAAATCATTTATCCTGTTTTATTAATTCATTAAAAATAAGTTTCATCTTTTCGTAAATTTTTTCTCCAAATTTATCTTGATAAGATTTTTTTTGTCTATGTTTTGAGAATTTGATTCGCATTACTAAAGTCATTTAAATTAATATAATGATAGTAATATTCCTCTAAGGTAGAGAAATTATTCTCGAAACTCATTAACCTGTCTAACTCTTTTTTATTGAGTTGATTTATAAAAAAGCGTAAGATAGAAATAGATGATGAAACAGGAGTTAGAAATTTTTCATTTAAATTTTTAGTGTTTGTTTCGAGATACTCATATAAAATGTTAAAATTTCGAACCAGTATTTTAATCAATTCTAACCATTGGTTATATCGAGATGAACTTTTTAATTTAGATATGTCGTCGATAACTTTTTCTCCATCATCAAAATCTCCCATTAAGCTAAATAAATACGATTGGGGAAGTATTGAACTTAAATTATTAATACTCATCTGATTTTGCTGATAAAATTTATTAAATACTGTAATTGCATTTTCAAACTTAACAAGTCGTAGAAGCATAACAACCTATTTCATAAGATACTTTTCTGAATTAGATTTTCTTAAAATCGTTTCGTAAATATTTT
>CAKZPH010000171.1 GCA_937138605.1 uncultured Ignavibacteriales bacterium | reverse complement strand
TGATTTATAATTTCATCTTTAATTAAATCAGCCTTATGAAGTAATAGTTTACCTTTTGTCTTTTTAATTCTCTCTATGTTTGCGAAGATATTAGATTGAGTTTTTTCACCAAAGCCTGGTATTTTCATTAACTTATTTTCAATGCAAGCCTGTTCAAGTTCATCAAGGTTAGATATTCTTAGTTCATCAAAAAGTTTTTTGATTTTTTTAGCGCCCAGACCACGAATTTGAGTCAATGCATAAATTTCCTCAGGAAATTCTGACTTTAACTCGTTTAATACGTGAGTTTCATTTTTCTCATTTAATTCTTTTAGTATACTTAGTATTGATTTACCTACTCCTTTTGTATTCTGAATAATTTCTTTCTCAAAAGCTTCATTGAGAGATATATCATAATTTGAAAGATTTCTAATTGCTGTATAAAACGCATTAATTTTGAAAACATTTTCGCCTTTGAGTTCTAAATAGAAAGCAATTTGCTCAAGTATATCTAATGCTTCTTTAAGGTGCATAATTTAATCCCAAGTAGATAACAACATAAGTTAGAAAAAATCCATAAAGGCTGCCAATTAAAACTTCTTTAAAGGAGTGAACACCAAGTGTTAATCTCGACCACATTAATAGAAATGTGATTATTAAACTTAATGCTGAGAGAGAAGGTGAAACAAATAATAGAATCGCAGTAAACCCTGCTGGCGTTAATGAATGGATGCTAATTTTGATTTTTTTATTAATAAAATAAACTCCAATAGATGAAACTATATTTGCAAGGATTACAAGTTTTATAAAAGTTGAACTGGTAAAAAAGTGAAGCAAAAGTAAACAAATTGAGCAAACAACGAAGCTAAAGATGTACAATATATCTCGCTGCTCTTTAATCACGGCATCTCTATTGATGATTTTGTTTTTTCTTCTTAAGTGAATAAAATAAGTCATAGGAAGAATAACAAGTCCAAAAAGCATTACAAGTAACGAAATAACTTTTTCATTGTTCGCTAATTCAATTTTAAGTGGTAAGTAAAAACTTGCAAATAAGAAAAAAGTTGGTGGTATAAATATGTCAGATAAAACTCTGGCGATTTTCTGCTTCTTCATCCTGAAAATGTAAAATCTGTAATTTGTTTTTCTTTTAACTCGTTCTTAAGAAAGTAAGTAATATAATTTATGATTTCATCATATGTATAAAATTGCATAAGTTCACTTCGAAGCTTTGCAGAGTTATAAAAACCTTTCAAATAGCCTGAGTAATATTTTCTGAATTCAATTACGCCTTTTCTTTCGCCTTTTAACTCTATTGATAATTTAAGATGATCAATCATAGTTTTAATTGATTCATTTAATTGGATGGGTTCATAAGTTCCTTTCTCAAATAACTCTTTTGTTTGCTTAAAGATGAAAGGATTGTTGATTGCGCCACGAGCAATCATTACGCCATCGCATCCTGTTTCATAAAAAGCATTTTTAGCATCTTCTGGAGTCAAAACACCACCATTCAAAATGACTGGAATTGAAACAACCTTCTTTACTTTCTCGATCCATGACCAATCGGGGG
>CAKZPH010000170.1 GCA_937138605.1 uncultured Ignavibacteriales bacterium | reverse complement strand
ATGATCAAACTTGATGAAATAAAAATAGTCTGTATACAAGGAACTTGGTGTTCAGATAGCAGAAGGGAAGTTCCCAGATTTTTTAAGATTCTTTATGAACTAAATTATGACCTTGAAAACTTAACTATGATTTGTGTTGATAGAAAAAAACAAGCCGACAATATTGACGTTGACCAATTTGTAATTGAAAAAGTTCCTACATTTATTTTTTACAAAGATGATTCGGAACTTGGAAGAATTATTGAAACTCCTAAAAACACATTAGAAATTGATCTACTTGAGATTTTACTTGGAGAAGCCCCTTAAATTTTAAAATAAGAATGCCTGGCTGAAAGATATAACTGCTTTCAACCAGGCCAATCCTCAATTTTCAAAACGAATTACTTTATCAAAACAAATCTTCTCGACGCGAAATTACTTCCAGCTTTTAGTGAATATATGTATACACCTGAAGAAAGGTCATCTGCATTTAATTCAATTGTATGATAACCACGATTTCTAAATTCATTGATTACACATTTTACCTCCCTCCCTAATACATCAAAAATCTTTAATTCAACGAATTCATCTTTAGGAATTGAAAAAGTAATACGAGTTATGGAATTAAATGGATTTGGTGAATTTTGTAAAAGTTCGAATCTCTCTGCTTGTATGAATGGTTCGATGATAAGAAGTTTAGTTTCCGGATTTTTCAAAATTATTTCTTCTTTTTCATGTAAAATATAATTAGTTATATCACCATTTTGATAATCACTAACTAAAATCGAGCCATTAATCACCGTCATTCTAATTGGAAAATTATCGGCCATCAATTTTATGAAATGTTTTTCATTTCTTACTTCCACATACTTGTCTGATGAAAAGCGAACATCAAATGATCCAGCTGGAGGTAAAGGAGGAAGATCATATTTATTCTTATCAAAATTATTCGCAAGATATAATTCTCTACTTTCACCTGAATTATCCGTGAAAATTATCTTTAACCACTTCTCATCAATTGATTCAATATAATTTGTAGTAGTTGATTTTGCAGTTGTACTGATTTGTAATATTCCGGTTGAGTTAGCTTTTACCCAATATCCTTTTCCAACTCTCAAATCAGTGGCAATAAAATAACCTCTTCTTGCATAACCAAAAAAGTTAGATACAATTATATTTGGTGGAGTTGTTGTAACATTTGTCACTGGAACATTAATATGTAAGTTCCCAATTAAATTCCAACCAGGTGAAATTTGCACTGACAATGTATTTTCTAAAATCACATTTAAGGATTGATTTCTTGACTGATCAAAACGCAGCCAATAACCCTTTCCTCTTTCCAATTCATTTTGGATAACGTAATTTGTACCATTGAACCAGAAAGCATTAGAAACACTTCCGACGAACAAACTATCTTTATGTGATAAAATTGGAATTCCTGGAACAGAAACAATATTCCAAAGAGAATCAGTAGTAAAACTCACCTGGGAAATTAACGGATTAACAGTTAGAACACCTGAAACATTATTAACCCCATCCCAGAAGCCGCCACCAGTTGAACTATATCCACCATATCTTGTTTCCGTACCATATTGAAACTTGCTTGCATAATAATATGTACCAAAACTTAAATTTTTTCCGATGTATGCAATAAATTCATCATTTAGCCCTGCGTCACCATAAAATGTAGCCGGAATCCACATAGTCCAAGTTGAAGGATCAGTATTCGTTGTACTTACACCTATCCATGCATTAATTCCATGTCCAGGTCCAGGTAGTGGTGTTACACTAGAAATAAAAATTTGAGCAAAAATTGCAACAGAGTCACCTTGAGTAATAACAGCAGTCGGTGGATTATTCAAATTGCACCACCCGATTGCATATTCTACAAAAGGTTCATCAGCACCCCGATATGGATTAGAAGGATGCCTAAGGTCTCCATCAATATCCGTTGTAATTCCAGTTATTGGAATTCCAATTAAATCTGTATCACCAATTGAAGTTCCACTTAAATGTAGATCAGTTGATGAAACAAAGAATACTTGTTTAAAGTTAGCGTAAGATTCATTTGGAGCTGCTGCTGTTCTATAATCAGTTATAGAATTAAAATAACTCGTACCCCAACCTGCATGAAATGAATTCGGTTGTGATGGTACGTAGTATGTGTTATAATTAATATCTAAAATTGGATTTAGATTTGAAACATGATGTGCTAGATGCAATATCCCGCCCCCTCCTGTTCTCACATTCACACTAATATTATTTTTCGAGTTAATAATTGATGCAGTGTTAGAATTTGCATAAAGAATTCCAGCTGTTACAACAGTACCTGATGTTCCACCAGTGGAATGATTTCCACCAATCAAAATAGAATTGTAGAATACATTCGAAGTATGTTGATTAGTACCTATTATATGTATTCCATAATAGGCAGATATGTTAATATTATCTTTTGTCATTGATACAAAATTATTTTCGATATTAATGACGGATGCGGGGGCTGGAGTGAAATATATTCCTCTAATAGATGTAGCGGTAGTTGCGCCGGATTGTAGATCATAAAATTTATTTTTTTTAATAAATATATTACCGAACGTCGATGTACTTGAGATTATTCCGCTTACAATTGTACTATTTGATAAAGGAGAAGTATGATAGATCTCATTTTCTTCAATAGTAATTCCTCTTACTTGAGAAGAGAGCCAAATTCCGGCGTAACCAAAATTGTAGATCTTACAGTTCTTTATCACATTATCTGAATTTGGATTAGCTGCAGTTCCGGCAAAGCCAACACCTGTTCTAGAACCCTCCAGTTTACAATATTGAATTAGGTTAAAAGAGTTACCAGCCGGATCATTAGCCGAGGTTGTAAAGTCAATATTTCTTGGGCCTGCAGTACCGACAGGTGCTCCATAAAGATGCAAGTACAGAAATTGATTGTTTGTCGCTCCATTTATTAATCTAATTGTATGGGCGGATGAACC
>CAKZPH010000169.1 GCA_937138605.1 uncultured Ignavibacteriales bacterium | reverse complement strand
CGAAAAACGATGCACCGCAGGATAATGAACACTTGTCTGAATTCCCGCCTCAGCTAATTTTTTCCGAACACTGTCTCTTTTTTCAGAGGTAGAATTTTTGAGGATTATTGGAAAAATATAACTTGATGAAAAATCTTTATAATCCTTAAAGGGGATAATAACGTCCATATTTCCTAAATTTTCAATATACCAATTTCTAACTTGCTGTCTTTTTATCAGGTCTTCTTTCAGCTTCGATAGTTGAACAATTCCGATTGAAGCTCTTATATCATCCATTCTATAATTATAACCGATATCAACGACATCATAAGCGGTTGAATGTCCTTTTGCTCTGTCATAAGAGAGAGAAGTCATTCCATGAGAGCGAAGTAATTTAGCTCTTTCATAATATTCTTTATTGTTTGTTACTAACATACCACCTTCACCAGTGCTGATATTTTTATTTGAAAAAAAACTAAAACAGCCTACATCACCAATTGTTCCTAATTTTCTCCCATTATATTCTGATAATGGGCCATGACTCGCGTCTTCAATAACCTTTAAGTTGTATTTTTTTGCAATACTCAGAATAGAATCCATATCACAAGGAAAACCGCCATAGTGCATAACAACAATAGCTTTGGTTTTGGGAGTAATCTTTTTTTCTATATCGTTAGGATCGATTGTTAGATTTTCATAACTTATAACATCAGCAAAGACTGGAATTGCCTTTACATATCTAACTGCATTAACTGTAGCGACAAATGTTAAAGAAGGGACTATTATTTCGTCACCATCTTTTATTCCACATAATATCATAGTAAGGTGCAATGCAACAGTACAATTTGAAAGTGCCACCGCATGTTTTACATTAAGCATTTCAGCAAATCTATTTTCAAATTCTTCTGTTTTTGGTCCTGTGGAAATCCACTTAGACCTAACAGTTTCCAATACAGCTCTTTCTTCTTTTTCGTCAAAGTTCAGGTCAAATAATGGTATTTTATATTTCATATGTTTTGATATTTTTTAGAGTAAGGTTCAGTTATTACATTATTTCTTAATGCCTCAAGTATTTCTCGAAGACCATCTCTAACATTTTTTGTTATTTTGTAACCTAGTATACTATTGATTTTTGAAAAATCAACTTTATAATCTCTTGGATCCTCTTCTTTGTGAACAAATTTAATTTTAGTTTCTGGTAATAGTTTAAGAATTTCCTCAGCGAGCATTTTCTTTTGATAATTTTCTGAAGTATCTCCTACATTAAAAACATTATGGTCAATCAATTTTTGGTCTGATTCAAGACTAAGTATAATTGCTCTTGCAATATCTTCAACATGACAGTAAGGACGCCAAAATTGCTCTCCGTAAATCACAAGTTCGCCATTAAAGAAAGCATCTCTCATAAATTCATTAACAGTTAAATCAAAGCGCATTCTTGGCGACAATCCGTATACTGTGGCAAATCTTAAAGATACTGGACTAAAATCTTCGCGGGTATTAGAGTTTAAGATATAATTTTCAAAATCAACTTTTAATCGAGCATATAAAGAGACAGGATTTAACGTAGAGTTTTCATTCACGAAAGTTTCATCCTTCATTTTGCCATAGTTGCTACAAGTTGAGGCAAAGATAAACCTCTTTGTTTCACTATTGTTTAATGCACAATTAAATAAATTTACAGAAGCATCCCAATTAATTTCCTTTGCTTTATCCGGTTCTTTAGCACATGCCGGGTCACCAACAATTGCCGCTAAATGAATTATTGAATCAACTCCTTTTACTAAGTTGTTAACTAAATTTTTTTCTCTTATGTCTGCCTTTATAAATTTAAAGTTATTATTATTTATTAAAGATAAAAGTGCTTCTCCACCAAAAGATAAATTGTCAACTCCTATAACTTCATACCTTTTATCTAAAAGTCTATTACATAATATAGAACCGATATATCCTGCTGCACCGGTAACTAAAATTTTTTTCATTTGTTATTTAAATCCTCTAAATGTTTGTTATAAAAATCTTGAGCTTGTTCGTAGTCTGACAATCTTCCGATATCTAACCAATACTCGTGAATGTCATATTTTTTTATTTTAATTCCATTTTTAAGTAAATTCAGAATCAGGCTATCCATTCCATAATAAGTTTCTTCCGGAATATAATTTAATATTTCTGGTTTCATAACATATATACCCGCTAAAATATACATTTCAATATTTGGTTTTTCTTGTATCCCGGTAACAATATCCCCTTCAAAAAAAATATTACCAAAGGCAAATGGAGTAATTTCTTTTTTTATAGCGATAGTTAGCAAGGCATCATTTTCAACTGCAAAGTTATAAAATTTTTCAAAGTCAAGAAGAGTTAATATATCACCGTTCATCACAAGAATCGGCTCAGTAAATTCATTTCTTAATAAAGTTATGGGACCAGCTGTTCCGAGTGGTTTGGTTTCTTTACTGTATTTTATTTTAACTCCATATCGTGAGCCGTCTCCAAAAAAATTTTCTATATAATCCGATTTATAATTTGTAGCAAAAAATATTTCACTAAATCCAGATTTTTTTAATCTCTCGATTTGAATTTCAAGAACGGATTTTTCCCCAATAGGTAATAAAGGTTTTGGAATAATTTCAGTGAAGGGTTTTAGTCTTGTTCCTAAACC
>CAKZPH010000168.1 GCA_937138605.1 uncultured Ignavibacteriales bacterium | reverse complement strand
ATTCCATTCCACTTATTGCTTAACTTTGCTGTTCCGGTGATTAACTTAACAACTCTCCATGAGGTGTTTTCGACTTTATAATCGTCTGTAAATTCTAATTTAATAGACTTTTCAAAATACTCAATACTAATTTGTACGCTTTTAATAATTACATCTTTATTCAGACCAGTTAAAATAATTGAACCAGTATCTAATCCCTCCGGCCTTTCCATAGAATTTCTTACAGTAACTGCAGGAAAACCAAGAATAGACGCCTCTTCGTTAATAGTTCCACTGTCAGACAATACACAAAGTGCATTTAACTGAAGGAAATTATAATCTGAAAATCCAAATGGTTTAAGAAATTCAATTTTATCGTTCAAAATTATATCATTCAATAAATTCAATCGTTTTCTAGTTCTTGGATGAGTGGAAAAAATTATTCTCTTATTATAAATTTCAGCCAACTTATTTAGTGTCTCTATCACCGTTCTTAGATTATTTTCATAATCAACGTTTTCTTCACGATGAAGTGATACTAAAAAATAATCTTTTGAATTTAAATTAAGTTTTTCCAATATTTTTGATTCATTGATTTTAGGTTTATAATACTCTAAAACTTCTTTCATTGGCGAACCAGTGAGATAAATTCTCCTGTGCGGTAGTCCTTCACTTAACAAATGTCTTCGTGCATGCTCAGTATAAACCAAATTAAAATCTGCGATGTGATCAATAATTCTCCTGTTTATTTCTTCAGGAACATTAAAATCAAAGCAACGATTTCCCGCTTCCATATGATATATTGGAATATGTAATCGCTTTGCCATATAAGCTGATAGACAAGAATTTGTATCTCCTAACACTAAGACCGCATCTGGTTTTTCAGTTAACAAAACCTCTTCAGATTTTTTAATTATATCACCAACTGTCGCCCCCAATGAGGATACATCCGAATTTAAAAAATAATCCGGTTTCCTCAATTCTAAGTCTTCAAAAAAGATTTCATTAAGCTCATAATCATAATTCTGCCCTGTGTGAACTAAAATGTGATTTACACTTTTATCTAATAATGAAATAACTCGTGAAAGTCTTATGATTTCAGGTCTGGTTCCTACAAAAGTAATTACTTTTAAATTATTCATTTTTTTGTTTTGAATTTATAAATACATTTTTTGATAAAACTGATAGATATTTAAGAGAATTATATTTTATCAATTTATTAAGTAAAACTCAAAATTATTTGATAGTTCATAAATGATTGTTGGAGAATTGAATGCACTAATATTATCTCAATTTGATAGATAAGTTAAATGTTTATCCCGTATAATAAATTAAACTATTTCAAAAAAAGTATCAGGATTATTTGGATCATAGGGCTCATTAATCCAGAACATTGTTATCAATTCTTCCTCACCGATATTTTTTATATTATGAGTAAACCAAATTGGGATATCAACATAGCTAGGCTCTTCACCATTCAATTCAAAATTCAAGACTTCAGAAGTTCCAATTTTTCTCATTTGGATCAATGCCTGTCCTTTAATAACCATAAATCGTTCTATTTTTCTGGTATGGAAATGATTACCTCTCGTAACTCCTGAATTCGTAGTTGAAAATGATACTTGACCACCTATATTTAATTTTATTAATTCAACAAATTTTCCTCGATTGTCTGAATTTACTTTTAAGCATCTGGGAAAATATGAATTATAATTTATAAAACTTCTAAATGTATTAAATAAATTTAATTCAAAATCATTCTTTAGATAAGGGATAGTATTATTTTCAATGTAGTTTGAATAATAACTCATTAAAAGTTTAAGTAATCCTGATACAGTAATAACATCCCTACTTGGTACACGATAATTTTCTATTATTTGCTCTTTCTGATTTTGAATACAATTTTCTATTATTTTTACAAGGTCTCCTACATATATTAGATTCATTTCGGAATCTATTTCAATTCTGGGTGTTTCATTATTCATTATTTGATGAGAAAAAGTTGCAACAACTGAGTTATAATATGGTTTTCCAAAAGGTCCGAATACATTTGGAATTATTAACCCAGTAAATTTATTACCATTCATCTTTGAAAAAGAAAATAATTTTAATCTCGCTTCTTTTTTTGAATTTCCATAAACGTTGTTTTTTTCTTCTTGTGTTGATGATGAAAAAATTATATGTGGTTTCGTTTTTGAAGAATTAATAGCATCTAACAATTTGTCAGTTAATTCAATATTTTTTGAATATATATAATCAGCTTCGTGATGCCGATTCACTCCCGCTAAATGAATAATCACATCACATCTACTTACAAATTCAGATAATTTTTCTAAATCTTCAAAATATTCATTATTAAAATCAATTAATTCAAAATTATTATTAACATACTTTAAGTAATTATAAAGATGTGAACCTATAAAACCACTTTGTCCTGTTATTCCTAAACGAGTCACTCTATCCATAAATTATCATTTAGTAATTGTTAGTTTAAAACTAAGGAGCATAGATTGGTTCAAGTTGTTCTCCTAAAACATCTTCTCTAATTATTCTCAATTTCAATAATAATTCTTTGGTTTCTTCTAAATTTA
>CAKZPH010000167.1 GCA_937138605.1 uncultured Ignavibacteriales bacterium | reverse complement strand
CTCCAACAGAATACGATTCCACATGGCGAAAAACATTGGTTCATGGTAAAGTACATGATGAAAATGCATTTACAATGGGCGGTGTAGCAGGACATGCTGGACTTTTCTCCACCGCTGAAGATATTGCAAAATTCTTACAAATGATTTTACAGCATGGAAAATATCAAGGTTTGAACTTGATCGACTCAAATACAATTAAGTTATTCACAAATCGACAAAATGAAAACTCATCACGTGCACTAGGATGGGATACAAACTTTAAACTCTCCTCTTCTGCGGGAAAACTCTTTTCTGAAAATTCATTCGGACACACAGGATTTACGGGTACTTCCATGTGGGTAGACCCAGAAAAAAATATGTTCGTAATCCTCCTAACAAACAGAGTTCATCCAACCAGAAACAACACCAAACTGATACAATTAAGACCGATAATTCACTCAATTATAATGGAAACAATTGATAATATATCAAATTAATATTCAATCCCTCCTTTAATTTATTAAGAAAAACTGAGAAGTTTCAAAGACCTAGTCACCAGTTTTGAGTTGAAACAATATTTAATAATACAAGTCCTCACAATTTCCATCCATCAAAATAAGTAACTAACTATTTTTAGGATTCCTGTTAATAGTAAATTAACTATTCAATCTCGTGAAAAATCGATAAGTATATTTCATTAAATCAAATTAAAATGGATGAAAATTGTCATTATGTTTTTTGAAAAGGTTAGTTTGATTATTGGGATTTTAGTCATCGCAAAAATAAATTGAATTAATATGCAGTTACCCCAAACACAAGAAAAAAATTTATATTGTGATTAATCTTACTCTCGTTGGGGCAACTACATAATTTAAGTTTTTAATTAAAAATCATTTTCAGTTAATAATGAACTTTGTCGTTAACGCAAAACCAATATCCCTCGAATTAGATAATCCTTTTGCAATTTCATTCTGCAAATAAAGTCTATTGCCCAAATAAGTACCAAAAAATACACTTGTTGACGATTCACTTTCCGTTAACCTTTGACCGGCATAACTGCTACTATGAACACTTGCGTACTCAATACCAAGTCCAACTAAACTACTGCTACTTAAATTATAAAATAGACCTAAATGACCTCCCAATGTGAAATTTTCACTGTTCAAGCCGTAATTAAAGGTCGGATGAACAACGTAAGTAAAAGTATTACCATAAAAAATTACCGGTGTGGAAATTTCAATTTCATTTGCTTGTTCTGTAAACATCCCACGTTGCTCAAGAATAAAATCCACTGTGAAGAACCTAATTGGACTGGTATAAACATTATAAACTCCTCTTATTCCATAAGAATCGAGTTTAAACTCGCCACGTGGTTTTTCACCTGAACCTATTGACATCTGAATCGAAAATCGGTCAGAAACTCCATAATATAAATTACCAAAAGTAAAGAACATATCTTCCGAGGGATCTTTGAATTTTGTAAAAGAATATTCTCCATTAGCCTCTAGCACTAAGGACTTTTTCGGATATACCATGGAACTTTTCTTCAAAAACAAATATGTATCAAAACATGCAAATGCTTGGTTTATGAAAAGCATAAAGAATATTAATACAATTATTAATTTTTTCATTTTATCCTCCTTTTTACAATGTTATAATTTTTATAAAAATAACACCGCTAATGTAAAAATTCAAATGCTTATTATTATACAAATGCGAAGGAATTAAAGCAGTGGGTAGCCAATTTCAAAATAAAATTGATATGGACCAAAGCTCAGTGGTTTTTTGAGTAGATCATTTCTTAAGTAGAAACTTCGTCCAATAGAAAAATCAGCAGGACCAATAGGTGTATCGAAAGAAATTGTTAAACCAACACCATGGCGTAATTCATTTATTTTTATAGTTGAGGCACTTGCCCAGATGCCGCCTAAATCATATCTCAGTCGTAAATATGTATCAAACAAGATCTGGATTGGCAAGAAATATCTATATTCCAATGAAGATATAATAATCTGTCTTCCCAAGTAATCATCCTCCCGAAGTCCAAAAAATGTTCTTTGACCACCTAACTTGAATTGCTCATAAAATGGAACAGTTTCATCACCATATCCAAAAATTAATCTAGGTGAAATTGAATGACGTTTGGAATAAGTTGTGTTGTTTTCATAGTGAAAATATATTCTGGAATAACTTACGTTACTCCATAGAAGCTTCAGTGCTGTTTCGAAGAATAAATTCATTAAAATACCTGTGTTCGGATACTGGTACTTATCCCTTGAATCAAAAATTGAACTAATCTTTATTGAAGGGACTGTAAAACTTTCTTTTAGAAAGATAGGTATGAACTTAGGTTCAAAATTGATTTTTTCAAATTTCCCCTCAAAAAATATTATTCCAAGTTTTTCTACTTGGGTTCCAAAAGAAAGACTTATACCTGTTCTAAAAATATCGTAACTACCAATTTTAATTCTTTTCCAAAATGTTTCTGTATTTTCAGGTGAATCAGTATAATAATTATGATTAACATGAGAAAAATAAACTCTAAATTTATAATTTAAATAAGTTTTGAAGATACGATTTGCCCTGTGTTCAAATCCTAGATACCTATTTCTAAGTCCACCGAAAAATTGAAAAGCCATTTCAGTACCGGAACCTCGAAAACTTTCATCTCTTAAATCAATGGCTAACTGTACATTTCTTTCATTATCACTTCTAACTCCGAATCGAATGAAGCTCGTGTTTTTTTCTTTAAACTTAAAATAGAGATACTCTTTATCATTTTCGTTTCTATAATAAGCAAAAACATTTTCAAAAAGATTTGTCGCCTCAAGGTTAATTAAGCTGGCTTGCAACTTATTTATATCAAATACTTCATCCTTCTCTACAAGAATTTCTCTTTCAATTATTGCTAAACTAGTTTTTGAGTTCCCTAAAATGATTAAAGAATCAATCTTTCCTAATGTAAAATTAATTTCTAAAGTGTTGGATAATGAATCGAAATTTATTTTTTCAATGCTTATTAGTGAAAAATTTGCATGTCTAAAAGATCTAAGAACAGATAAACATTTGTCTACGATTAATTCAGGCTGAAATCTTTTATCAATTAAATCATTGAA
>CAKZPH010000166.1 GCA_937138605.1 uncultured Ignavibacteriales bacterium | reverse complement strand
CAGTAGTAAATTGACCAGCTCTAGGATTACCTGTTGCTCCGAGCCAGTAACCTTGAGCAAATACTTCATTCCATGAACTCATACCATATTTAAGTGACCATACATTGTTATAACCCAACATTCTCAGGAAAGATACGATATAACCAGAGGATTGTCCTGAATAACATACTACTACAATTCTATCATAATTCTGCCAGTTTGGTAATCCCATAATGTGATCAATTGCTTTCGCATAATCAACTCGAAAAGCACCGCGTATTCTACCTTTGGTAACAAAAGTAGCAGAATCTCGCACATCCATAATGTAAATTTTCGTAGGATTGTTTTGTACATATGCATAAACATCCTCTGCATTAATAACAGAAGGACAGGCCGTTGTATTAATATAGTTATCAGTTTCAAGATATTCTAGTAAAACCTGAACTTCATCTATTTCAGGTTCCACCGAAGTTTCCTTTTTACAACCTGTATTGAGTATGGCAAATGAAATTATTAAAAGAAGAATAAAGAGATTTTTTAATGCTTTCATAAGATGTTTCCCTTATTTTGTTTTTGATTTTTGTTTATGGTTTTCATTAAAATCCCCAGCTTGATGGAAGTTTTCCATCAACTGTGACAATTTTGCTTGCTTCTTTTTCCCAATCAAGTAAATCAGAATTGAACAAATACAGTTCTTTGTTTCTTATGGTTGAACCTTCACGAATAATATGACAATTATCATAGCATGGTTTACCTGATGCAACCCTGGTTCTGGTAGTCCATTTTTGTATATTATGTGGAGTTGCATATTTATAAGTTGGTCTTACATTGAAATTAGCAAGTACGGGCACTCCGTATATGCTCCAACTATCAGGTGCCATTACTGATCTTCTCAACGTAGTATATTTATAAGGTCTTTGTTCAGGAATTGGATTAATCCCTATTTTGAAAGATTGATAAGAAGAGATTCTTGCACCATCACCACCAACGTGACAACTACCACAATTATTATAATTTTGGGAATGACATACATTACAATTCATTTGATTTATATGAACAGCGTGGTAAGAATTACTGTTTGCTAAATTCCGATGACAATTTTCACATTTAGGCAATGATGGTACTTTGTATCTTTGGTCATAAATATTTCCATCACCGTGTAATTCATTTTTGCTATGACAGCTCATACAGTTCATTCCTTTTTGTTGATGAACATCAGGATTTGAACCAGGGGCTAAACCAAAATATGCATGAGCGACTCTACTTGAATGGCAGGCTAAACATTGTTTAAACATATCTGGAGCTGAAAAATTATGACCGTTAAGTAGTCCTCCCCCACCTGCAACAGGTCTCAATACGTGACAATCTCCACAAGTAGCGTGACACTTTGAACAATTTTTCTTGTAACCTTCTTTTAATAAGGCAGGCAATGCGTTGAATTTATTTTCTAATTCACGAGGATCAGTATACGTTAAACCATATCTCAATACTAACATACTCTTCTGTCCCCACCCTTGATGTATATTATTATGTCCTTTCAAAACAATGTTGGGGTGACAAGAAGCACATTTTTCCATCGCTTTCTCAGAAGGATGTTTAATGAAATTATTTGAATGTGCCAGCTTTTTGTCAGATGTATTTTCTACACCGTTATGACAATATGTACACTTAAGTTGACCGTGAGCTGATGCTTTGAATTTTCGATAACCGTCACCGCCCATGTAGACTCTATCATATGGCTCAATTTGAGGAATATCTCCACCACAACCACCGCCGGCACTAACAGTATCTGGTGAATATACTTTTTTCAAATACTCGTAATTTGTGTGGCATCCTTCACAAGAGGAGACACTCAATTGTTCGCTCTTCTCTATTGGTGCTTTCGGTTCTTCACCGCAGCCTGTAAGTATTAAAAGCACCGAGAAGACTATTATAAACAATTTAATAACTTTCATCTTTAAACCTCTATTTTTATCCAACCTTTAAGGAGAAAATTATTCTATCATTTTCATTTTCATCTTTCAATTTCCAAACCAAAAACATTTATCTTTCCATTTATATGTTTTGTGGAATTAATGATTTTCCCTTTTCTATCAACTACATCAGAGTGACAAA
>CAKZPH010000165.1 GCA_937138605.1 uncultured Ignavibacteriales bacterium | reverse complement strand
ATGTTGATGATGTGCGTAACGACTGGCATTATATGTTTCAGTCTAAAATGAAAGTTGATTATCGCTTAATTTCTAAGATTCCTGGAGGATTGAAAGATAAAGTGGTTCTTAATATTGGAACATATTTCCCCATTGATGAGATATATTTTGCATCGAGTATAAAAAAAATGTATTCCATTGACATTGCGCCAGTGATTGTAAAAGTAGCAGAAGAAATAGCCGATAGAGAAATTCATCCGTCCTTTAGAAGCAAAATTATATTTCAAGTTTGTGACGCATCAAATCTTCCCTTTGAAGACCATTACTTTGACGTTTCATTTTCATTTTCAACGCTTGAACATATTCCCGAAAAAGAAAAAAGAGAAAAAGCTTTTAGTGAGATTGTTCGTGTAACCAAAAAAGGTGGATATGTGATTATAACTGTTCCAAATAAATTAAATTTTGGAAAATATGTCAGAAGTTTAATAATGCAAAAGATAGGCGTTAGTCCTTTTGGTTATGAGCATCACTATACACCTTTGGAATTAAAAAAAATTCTTATTCGTAACGGAGTTGATCCATTGTTTTATTGTTCCAGTGCAGGTGACTTATCGGGAGTGATGTTTAGAGTGCATGATTTTGTTGTTAGTCCTTTTGGCCATAGAATGGGCTGGATTGGAATTAAAAAATAATTGAAGTGAAATATGGACTTATTCAATAAAGTAAAAATTGCTTACATACATTTTATTAGAAAACCTCTCTTCGTTTTATTAATTAAAACTAACTTCATCAAAATAAAAAAACTAAAACCTAATTTTTTTTTCGATTCAAATGATTACTTAAGTGAAGAGTTCCGAAAAACTTTATCTTCAATAGAAGATGAATCTAAAATTTTAAACGATGCAGATCTGGTTTTGCAAAACAATTTTCAAACACTTGGTTCTGACGTTTTATACCTGGGTGACAAAATAAACTGGCATTGTGATTATAAGTCAGGGCGTGTGTGGGAAAAATTATTTTATACTAAAATTGATTCAAAGGCATCGATTAATAAAAGTGATATTAAATTTCCTTGGGAATTGAGTCGATTTCATCAATCTCTGTGGCTCGCCAAAGCTTTTGTTATTACTAAAGATGAAAAATACTCAAAAAAATTTTTTGAACTGGTTGATAACTGGATAGAGGAAAATCCTTTTTGTTATGGAGTGAATTGGAACTGTCCCATGGAAGTTGCAATCCGAGCTGTTAACTGGATTTTAGCCCTCCATATTTTCAGGTATTCAAAATTTTTTGACGATGTTCTTGCTAATAGAATTTTTGAAGCACTTTATCTTCATGGAATATTCATTCGCAATAATCTCGAGTTCGGAAGGAGAAATGGGAATCATTATCTAAGTGATTTGATGGGGCTTGTTTGGATTGGAGCTTTTTTGGGGAAGTACAGTTTCGGTAAAAAGTGGATGAAATTTGCACGTAGGGAACTTGAAAAAGAAATAAACATAGAGGTCTATTCTGACGGTGTAGATTATGAGAAATCAACTTATTATCAAAGATTGGTTACGGAGATTTTGTTTCTTTCCTGGCTTGTTTTGAATATAACAGGAATGGTTTTATCCCGTACTTTTTTTGATAAACTTAAATTAATGTTCAATTTTATTTCGTCATACATTATTGAAGATGAAGTTCCAAATGTTGGTGATTGTGATGATGGTAAGGTGATTAAATTTTCTTTTGATGAAAAAGTAAGTGAAATGAGAAACTTTCTTTCGTTAGGTGCTGTAATTTTTTCAGATAGTAGATTTAAATCAATTGCAGAAAAACCTTATTCACTAATTCTATTCCTTTTTGGTTTAAGTGGTATTGAAAAATTTAATTCGATTGAGAATGTTGTTGTAGAAAAGAAATCTTTTGTTTTTCCTGATGGTGGCTTTGTAGTTCTTTCTTCAGAAAACTTCAAACTATTTTTCGATGGTGGTGACATTGGAATGAGAGGTTGGGGAGGACATGGCCACAATGACCTTTTAAGTTTTGAACTTGCTTTCAAAGAAAAGAGATTTATTGTTGATTCAGGAACATATGTTTACACTCCTGAACCTGAAATTAGGCAAAAACTTCGATCAACCTTTTCTCATAACACAATAATGATAGATGAAATGGAATTAGCAGAATTCTTAAATCTTTTTAGAATTAAAAAGGACTTTACTCGACCAAACTTAAAAGTTAAAAAGTTAAATGAAGATAATTACACTGAAATAGAGTGTGAACATTTTACTTATGCAAGATTACATAATCCGGTTGTAGTAAGAAGAAGAATTGTTCTGTACAAGGAAAATGAAAAAATATTAGTTGAGGATGAATTAAATGGTAATGGTGAACATAAAGTAGATATCTTCATTCATTTTCATCCTGAAGTGAAAGTTGAAAGAATTGATTTTTCTAAATTTAATATTGAGCGCAATAACTTAGCTTTAGCTATAGAATTTATTTCCGTTGAAAATTCAGAAATCAAATTAGAGGATTATATCTACTCGGAAAGTTATGGCAAACTAACAAGCAATAAACGCATACATCTCTCTTTCAAAAAAAATATCACTTCTGAAAAAATTCTAACCAATATTTATCCAATCTAGACGAGAATGTTCTCATGGAAATTGCAGTAATTGGACATCCTTGTTATGACATAATTCATAAAGGTGAAAGAGAGATTCACTCTTATGGTGGCATAATATATAGCCTTATTGGTTTGATTTTAATTTCTAAGCCAGAGGATAAAATTTATCCAATTTTTCAAATCAATTCAGAACATTTTGCTAAATATTTCGAGATTATAGAAAATTTTCCACAGATCGATTTTAAATTTATTGAGAGAAATAACTTGCCAATTAACACGGTTAACTTGTTTTTTCAAGGTGAAAATTTACAATTCGAGTGTTATAAAGAGAAACAAAGTAAGATTAACGTCCAAAACCTCATGAAACTTTCAATTAACACTAATTTTTATGTTAATATGATAAGTGGCTTTGAACTAGAAATTGATGATTTAAAGTTCATTAAAGACAATTTTAATGGTAAGGTATATTTTGATTTTCACACGCTGACTCGAGGAATTAACTCAGAAGGAAAAAGATTTTATAGACCATTGAATGATTGGCTACAATGGTTAGACCAATGTGATGTGGTTCAAATGAATGATACTGAGCGGAAAAGCATTCCACCAGTTGATTTAACCGAGGAGCAATTTGTTCATGAAGCATTGCAAACGAATTTGAAGGTTGTCAACATTACGAAAGGTAAGGAGGGGGCGGTCACATATTATAAAGTTGATACTAGAATAGAGAAGATTTCTATGAAACCAGAGCAAACCTTGAGTTTCAAAAGTAATGTTGGATGTGGTGATTTGTTTGGGGCAATTTTTGCTTATGAGTATTTTCGTGGTGCAGAGATCAAAGATTGTCTAAAACGTTCTGTTTTAATTTCCTCTAGAAGGGTAGAAATAGAAAGTCTTCAAGAAATTCTTACATTGAAAAAGTTGTTGTAGATTAGATTTGTTGGAATTACTGAGCGAGCATAAAATTTGAGCTTAATCTGAAAAGAAAAAAATAATTTATGATGAATTTGATCAAAACAAGAATTCTAATTTTTGGATGCAACGGCTTATTAGGTCAAGCATTAGTTAAGTACTATTCAAAACGAAAAGATGTAGAACTTCACCTTGCTTCAATTGAAGATGCTTTTGTTGGTAATCATCAATTTACATACACTAAAGTTGATATTACAAAACGCAATGAAGTTAAAAGATTAATAATGGACTTCGTTCCTGATTACATTATAAATGCGGCAGCATATACTGATGTAGATGGATGCGAAGTTAATAGAGAGCTTGCCTGGAATGTTAATGTAAATGGTGTCAAATATATAGTCGAGGGTTGTCGAATTGTTGATGCAACTTTAGTCCAGCTATCGAGTGATTTTATCTTTGATGGATTGAACGGTCCATATCATGAAAATGATAAACCAAATCCAATCTCGTATTACGGTAGAACTAAATTTGCCAGTGAAAATGAAATTAAAATTGGAGGAATTCCTTATTTAATTATCAGAAGCAATGTTATTTATGGATCTCAAAAAGGAGTAAAGAAAGATTTTGTTGAATGGGTCGTTGAAAATTTAAGTCAAAGAAAAAAAATTAATGTTGTAACAGATCAAATTAATAATCCAACCTATGTCGAAGACCTTGTCAATGGTATTGCATTAGCTATTGATAAAAAGAAAAATGGAATATATAACATTGGTGGATTAGAATTATTGAGTCGATACAACTTCGCCTGCAAAATTGCAGACGTCTTCGAACTGGATGGAGGTCTCATAAATCCTATACTTACAGAACAATTAAATCAAAAAGCGAAGAGACCACTTAAAGGTGGATTGATCATTTTAAAAGCTCAAACAGAGCTAGGTTATAAGCCACACACAATCAAAGAAAATTTATTTGACTTAAAAATCAAACTTGGACTTTTTTGAATGAAAGATATTTTGAGGAAATACGATACTTTTATTTTTGATTTAGATGGAACTGTCTATCGTGAGTCCCGGCTTATTGATGGTGCTCTTAAACTTTTTAATGTACTAAATCAACTGAATAAAAATTATCTATTCATCTCTAATCGAACTACTTCAACACCACTTGAATATAAAATTAAACTCAAATCTTTCGGAATAGAATGTGAAGTAGATCAAGTAATAACTTCAGCTGAAGTTACAAAAGATTTTTTAATTCGCAATCATCCTTCGAAGAGAGTTTTTGTTATTGGAGAGGAAGTTTTTATTAACTACTTGAAGACTGGTGGTGTAAAAATTGTAAATAATAAAATCGATATCGTACTAGTTTCTTTAGATCGAACATTAAATTTTAGAAAAATTTGGATAGCTCAAAAGGCACTTAAAAACAATGCTGAATTTTATTCAGCCAATATTGACATGACGTGTCCAATTGAAGAAAACGAAATTCTTGACGCAGGTTATACAATTCTCGCTTTAGAAAAATTAACTGGTAGAAAATTGGAAAAAAATTTTGGTAAGCCTTCACATTACATCTTCGAAAAAGTTTTTTCTAAAATTCACACTGAAAAAGAAAAATGTCTGCTTATTGGAGATCGACTCGAAACTGATATTCTAATGGCAAATCAAAATCAAATTGATTCTGCTTTGGTATTAAGTGGAGTAACAAAATCATTTAATAACAATTCCTTAATTAAACCAACTTACGTTCTTAACCAAATTTCCGACATCATAAATTTATGATTCATATCACATATTATGACGTTTAATTTCAAAAAGAAATATTTTTTCTCCTACTGTTTTCTTTAATTCTACCAAGATCTTCTCAATTTCCTGGACTTGACAAATTCATAATGTTTTCATAAAATACCATACAAATGTATGGTATTTATGTTCTAACCTGATGAGACTATTTGATAAGTGTGAATCTCATGATCGGGCGATTTTGATTATATACTGACTGGTCTATTTGTAGAAAAATGATTTTAAATCAGGAAGGTTTACTTGAGGTAAGATGTGAATAATGCCGGAAAAATCTTACGAAACATAGGAGTGGTAGATTATGTTTTTCCATTTAGACCTTGATGCGTTTTTTATTTCTGTGGAGAGAATTCTTGATCCACAAATAATAGGTAAGCCTGTAGTTGTTGGTGGAGATCCTCATGGACGTGGAGTGGTGGCAGCATGTTCTTACGAAGCTCGCGAATATGGGATTTATTCTGGGATGCCAATTCGCAAAGCCTATCAACTCTGTCCCCATGGAATTTACCTTCGTGGGCATTACGATGAATATGTACGATATTCAAATGTTGTCAGAAGAATTCTCGAAAACAAATTCCCACTTGTAGAGCAAGCATCAATTGATGAATTCTATCTAGATTTTACGGGTTGTGAAGGAATCTATGGGCATCCGTACTTTTATGCTTCACGAATTCAAGGTGAGATAAAACGTGAACTTGGACTTCCGTGTTCGATTGGAATTGCATCAAACAAGTTTGTTGCGAAAGTTGCTTCTGATTACGCAAAACCGGAGGGAATTACATTTGTTGTTCCTGGCCGTGAAGCGGAGTTTCTTGATCCACTTCCAGTGGAAGCAATGCCAGGCGTTGGTGAAGTAATGAAACGGGAATTGAACGACCGTGGGTTTTATACAATTGGTCAAATT
Organism: uncultured Ignavibacteriales bacterium; assembly: GCA_937138605.1. GTDB lineage: Bacteria > Bacteroidota > Ignavibacteria > Ch128b > Ch128b > CAKZPH01. The sequence goes on along the minus strand of CAKZPH010000165.1, from coordinate 3,520 downwards.
GCCCGAACGCCAAAGTCTTACTTTCAGATGGTTTTTGGTAAGTGGGGTGCTGTGATGCATTCCCATGCATGTGGAGAAGGAAGTAATTTGATTTCGATTCATTACGAACAAAAAAGCATAAGTCGTGAAACAACTTTTCAAACAGATACTACGGATTTTGAGTTTGTTGAAAAAACTTTGCTTGAGCTCGTAGAAGATGCGGGAAATGCCTTGAGAGCTGAAAACTATATGGCAGGAACAATTTCTGTGAAGTTGAGATATTCTGATTTTGTTACCGTTACTAGAGCAAAAACTATTTCTGAAGTAACTGACAATGATAAAGTTATCTTTAAAGTTGCGTTGAATCTCTTACACAAAGCGTGGACAAGAAGAGTTTCAATAAGACTTGTAGGAATTCATCTTTCTAATTTTGTTATAACAACTGAACAGGAAAAACTTTTTCCTTCGTTGGAGGAAAAACAAAGAAGAGTTTTAAGAACAATTGACCGATTAAAATCAAAGTATGGTTTTGAGGTTATTCGATTTGGCGTTGCATAAGAATGAATTTGTAAACTTAAATGGAATTATTCGATTGAATGATTATTAACAAGCTTTTTAACACGTTATTTGCGTGTATAAACTTAAACGACAAAACATTAATTAAAAATAGAAATGAACAGAATGAAAAATAACCAAACACCGCAAGTTCGAATTGGAACAGCTGGATGGTCTTACAAAGATTGGGTTGGCCCATTTTACACACAACAACAATCAAAAGATTATGACTGGCTAGAATATTATTCCCATTATTTTAATTGTGTTGAAGTCAATTCAACTTACTACACATATGTTTCGCCTGCTACTGTTCGCGGCTGGCTTAGAAAAATTTCTGATAAAGATGATTTCTTTTTTACTCTAAAACTTCATCAAGACTTTACTCACAAAAGAAAATTTACATACGAAAACATCAAAACATTCTCAAAAAATCTGGAGATACTTAACAAAGCAAATCGACTTGGCGGAATTTTAATTCAATTCCCTTATTCTTTTACAATGCATGATACGACTTTGGAGTACATTCATAAACTCAACGAAATTTTTCAAAACTACAATCGATTTGTTGAGTTAAGGCATCGGTCGTGGAATGACCAGAGCGTGTATGATTTTTTCAGGTCCTTAGATTTAACTTTTTGCACAATTGACCAGCCACAAATCGGTAATGCAATTCAGTTTGAGCTAATTGTAACAAATAATAGGGCATACATCCGGTTACATGGGCGAAATAAAGATGCCTGGTTTAATTCAATCCGTAATTTTGGAAAAGAAAAGAAAATTGATAATCCTGATGAAGCATATCGTCAACAAAGTTTAAGATACGATTACCTTTATTCACCAGGAGAAATTGTTGAGATAGCTCAGAAAGTGAAGGAAGTTTTTGATAAGGTTAAAGAAGTTTATATCATTATGAATAATCATCCACAAGCAAAGGGAATTGCTAATGCTTTCGAGTTAATTCATATGTTAACAATCCAGATGAAAACCAAAATTCCAGAGAATCTGGTTAAAACTTATCCAGTTCTTAGTCGTTTTGCTCAGAATGAAAAAATGGGATGAAAAACTTTACAAATGTTGCTTAAAGTGTGAGAAGAGGAAATGAATAAAAATTTTGAGGTAATTATGGCACGTCAATTAACTGAAACACAAAAACGAATTCTTGATTTTATTATCGATACAATTTCACGGAAACACAAACCGCCCACACTAGCCGAAATAGCCAATTATTTTGGATATAAAAATCGTTCAACAGTTCAGCAACACTTAAGAGCTCTTGAGCAAAAGGGCTTCATAAAACGAGATACTAAAGTTGCCCGTGGAATTGAATTGACAATTTCCGACAAAATATTCATTCCACGACCTGTTCTTGGTGAAGTTGCTGCTGGTAATCCACTTGTAATTTATCCCGATGCAATCGATACAGTTGATCTTCCTACAATTGTTAAAATGCCTAAAGACTCCTTCCTTTTGCGCGTGAAAGGTGATAGTCTAAAAGATGCTTATATTTTTGATGGAGACATTATAATTGTTAATCCTAATGGAGCTGTGAATGATGGCCAAATAGTGGTTGCTGTTCTTGATGATTCTGCAGTAGTGAAAAGGTTTTATCGAGAGAATGGAAAAATAATTCTAAAATCTGAAAACAAGGCGTACAAACCAATTGAGATAGATGTTAATTATGATAGATTTAAGATTGTTGGTGTAGTTGTGGGAGTTTATCGAACTATGAAAAAACTAAAATGATACCAATGATATCGATGCTATAATATTAATTCTAAATCAAAAAGTTTTGAACCTGAAACTTACATTAAAGTTAATTTAATTAAACTTCATCCTGAATTTTTGTAAACAATTCCTATCCACTCATCTTCTTGCATCTTATCAACAAAGGCGAAATTAAGTGAGGAATAAACATTTTCAATATCATTTCCATCTTCAGATAAAAGCCCTGATAAGATAATAATTCCACCAATTTTTGTTTTAATTTTAATTTGATTTGCTATTTCGATTAAAACATTTTTCTGGATGTTAGCTAAAACAACGTCGAAATCATTCTCCATCAAATTCTCAATTGTTCCTGCAAAGAATCTACATTTTTCCAGAACATTATTCATTCTTAAATTTTCAATGACGTTATCTTTTACATCCTCATCAATATCTAAAGCTATTGTTTCTGAGGCACCAAGTTTTGCACTTATCACTGCAAGGATTCCACTTCCAGTTCCAACATCAAGAACTTTATCACCGGTTTTAATGTATTTTTCGATCAAACGAATCATAAGTCTTGTTGTCTGATGATGTCCCGTTCCAAAAGACATTTTAGGATCGATAGTGAGAACAATTTCATCACGGTTTGCAGTGTAATCGGCAAATGACGGTTTTATTACAATTCGTTCTGTTACTTTTATTGGTTTAATAAACTTTTCCCATTCTTCGTTCCAATTTTTCTCATCGACTTCATCAACATTAAGTAGAAAATTTTCCAAAAGATTTTCCTTGATGAGTCCAGATAAAAAATTTTTCAAAAACAGTTCATCTTCTTCCTTGAAATTGTTCAAGTAAAAAATTAATTCATCTTGAGTTTCTTCAATTCCGTTACAATCAAGTAAGTAACTTGCACCAGAAATTAATTCAGGTAAATGTGGTACGGATTTTATGGTTATCTTTTTGAATTTTTTGTCTTTCATAATTCCCTAAATCTAATTGAGTAAATTAAATGAGTCAAAAGTTGACCTACTTCACCTAAAGTTTCTTTACTTATATTTTCAATTGTATCGTTCTGAGTATGCCAGTAATTTCTTCGTGGGTTTGGTGTATCAGCTCCAATAAGATCAGCGTCAATTATATTAATAATTTTGATTCCAGAGAGCCCGAGTGGAATATGGTCATCATAAACTGGAACTGATGAATCATTTGAAAAAGTTTTTAGTCCCAGTTTATTAGCTAAACTCCAGACGAGATCCACCACATCAGAAGCAAATTGAAT
>CAKZPH010000164.1 GCA_937138605.1 uncultured Ignavibacteriales bacterium | reverse complement strand
TTTTTTGTTTTACTCTCTAGCACACAAGCGATTTTAGAGTTAAGAAAGTTTGATTTACCAAATTCTTATATGTACAATTACACTGCAAGGAAAATCTTATAAGTAGATAAAAATAACTATTTCATATTCAATAACAACTCTTCAAGATTATCAAACGCCATATCAAGACCCTCTTCCAAACCCAACTCTAAAATCAAAGAAAGAGACTCTTTATCTTTGAACTTTGAAAGAAAAGTGATTAGTGTGTTTTCACCCATGGGAGTAAATAAAATTTCAAATTCCGAAACAGGGAGTTCTTCTCGGACTTTACCATATTTATCTAAAAAAGCATCTTTTCCTGAAATTTTCTTCTCAAAAATGATCTCTTTGAAAGTTTGTAAACTTCCACTCCTTTCTCCTCTTGGTCCCACCATATCATAAATCCAAGTACCATCCGGTTTAAATTCCATAACTTTTGTTTCACAACGCCATGGTTTTGGTGCCCACCATTTATCTAAAAGATTCGATTCAGAAAAAGCACGCCAAACACCTGATATGCGAGCTGGAATTTCCCTTGTTGCAATAAAAGTACAATCATTGAAATTTTTAATTACATTTGTTTTCATTTATCAAATGAAAATTGTTCGACCTGTCAAATTAAATATAATTAAAGTTTCGGAGATATTTACATAATTGATGAATTAAAATTAAATCGTATACAAATAACCTTTTTAATTAAACAAAAAAGTCCCGCCAAAAACTGACGGGACCTTTAGAAATTGTTTAATTAACCAATAAACTACTTCAAAAGAACCATCTTCTTCGTTGACTGGAAGGATGGAGTTTCCATTCTATACAGATAAATACCACTTGTAACTTTTGCACCCCTGGAATCTGTTCCATCCCAAGTTACCTTATAATTACCTGGAGCCAAGTTCTCATCAACTAAAACTTTAATTAATTTGCCTATTGAATTATATACGGCAACCTTCACACGTTCAGTCTTTGGCACCGAGAATTTTATTTCGGTAGATGGATTAAACGGATTTGGATAGTTCTGTGAAAGTTCAAAAGACTTTGGAATTTCTGAATTCAATATTTCAACACCTGTAAGTATGGCCAGTGATTTTCTCAAAACATCAATTGTAAATTTAGTGTTATGCATTCCAAAGCTTCCATCACCGTCCATCATTCTATAATTATAGTATGCTTTTCTCATATTTAGGTTATTCGCATCCCGAATCATTGTCCAGCTAATTGAGTCAATACCGACTGGAGGTAATGCTATTCTTATATTTCTCATTAATCCTTTTACTTCATTTCTAACACTTTCAATTGTTCCATCGCCATCATAGTCAAAATCTGCATTAAAGCTTTCAAAGCTTGTAATTTGCGGTCCATGGCAACCTTGACATGCTTTTACATGTTCATATCCTGTTTCCGGATTGGTCAATCTGAAAGTATGTTCGCCTACTTTATGTCTGTTTACATTGTTTGTATCCGCTGTAGTATACATATGACAACCCACGCAACCATCAGTGACAGCATATTTATGATTTGTTGAAAGAAAAGGTGTTCCGAAACTTGCAGCATTCTTTCCTAAGAAGACATCACCCTGGGTTGAATAGTGGGGACCCCAAACGGCGCTTGTAACATTAGTCTGGACGTATACTTCAGCGTTTCTCCTACCGATATGGCAACCCATGCAAATCTTGCCTTTACCACCAAGAGTTATAGGCTCACCTGTTGCAAGTGTATCTTTTCCTGGAGGTAAAGATCTTAAATCATAAGGGTTTGTATTACCATGAGGATCGTGACAAGTTGGACAACCAATGTCAATTTGTTGTGCTCTGATCATTCCCCGAGTATCGGTTGGACGATTCTTGGTTAAGTTGACGAAACCATGTCCGTCATGACAACGAATGCAGTTATCTAAACTATTGGACATGTATGCTGCACCAGAGCTTTGTGCAAAAGAAGCTGACCAAACTGGATTTGCATGAAATGATAATTCCCATTGTGAATAAGTATAATAGTAACCTGTGTAGTCATGGCATTGACCGCATGTGCCGGATGAATAATTAATTTCAATTTTTTCCTTTGCACCACCCATAGAATGCTCTCTACCTGGTCCATGGCAACTTTCACATCCTACCATAGCAAGCTGAGAAAGTCGTGGGTATTTCGTTTTTAACGAGTCCCAATTACCAGCTTTTGGTGGTGCCCATTGAGACCAAATCCAACCTAATGATGCGGCTACATCATCAAAACCATCGTTATTAGCAACTTTGTAAAAATCTGTTCCAGTTGTATGGCATTTGAAACATACTTGACTGTAATATGGTGAAAGCTGACCATCAATCCCTCTCTTGAATTGATTAGCATGACCAGAAACTTTCCATCGATTAAAAATTTCAACAAAATTGGTATGGGCACTATGACAAGTCATACAATTAGGAAACTGAGCTGGAACACCATCAAAATTTCCTACACCTACATACCTAGCTGCGTAAATTGTAATAGTTGTATCATCGGTGCCTAAAGAAGTTGTAATTGTTAGTTTAACTGAATAAGCACCCGTCCTGTCTGCTAAAAAGTAAGCCCAACTATTATCTGGATAAGGATATACAAACGAGGCAGTTGAACCTGCTGGTCGTGATACAAATTCCCAGACTGAATTAGTTATTGGTTGCGGTGTTGTTGAAATATCTTGGGCAGACAAGTATACATACGTTTCAACACCAACTACTTTAAGTCCCGTTGAAGTAGATTGAGTGTTAAAACCTAATTTGGTTAGCCTCGGCGAGTTTACTGGCTCAACGTAAATATTTGCCCTTTGAGCCGAAACTATATTTACGAACAAAAAAAATAACACAAAAAAGGTATAGATTTTTTTCATATAGTCCTCTCCTTTTTAAGTAAGCTTAAGGGTCAAGGAGTATGCCAAGAAATATACAATAAAATTGAAAAATTTTTGTTGATTTTTTTAACAGTTCGTTCATTTGTTTTCAGCTTTGCAAAACTATATTAAAATTATTTTCAACTATGAAAGGTTTGATAATTACTTAAAAATTTTAAATAACAATAAATAATGAAACATTTTAACAAAAAATCCATTTATAAGAAATTTCCAAGAAATATTGTTTTTGCCGTATATTTTAACAATTTTACTTAAGTAGTACTCAGTTTTTCCTGTTTGAAATTCTGCAATTGCAAAATTCGTTCATTTCTAAAAAATTATGCAGGTAAAAATTACACGAAAATTAAATTGTGTTAGTTTTAACTTAATTTCATTATTAATTTTTTTCTTAATTAATATCCATTCATTAAATATCTTTGCACAAAGATTAATAGATAGGAATTTTATAATTCAATCCACTCATGATTCAATTCCCAAGGGTCGGATTGGAGCGTATGGTAAATTTGGAATGCACAGATTAATAAGAGATAATAACCATGGATGGTTACAGGAAATTGGTATCATAATCGATCTGATGAGAAATCATTTTTTTGACTTTCATGGTGAAAGTTTGATAGAATTTATTGCAGACCCCAATAATGATATTAGATTTAATCCTCGTGCAATTTTCTGGCAGGAAGGATTATATTTTTCAAAACAACTTGAAAATCATTTTTTAGTATTAGGTTATTTCCACAGATGCAAACATGATATAGATAATTATTTCTTAAATGAAGAAAGAACTCTCATATACGCAAGTATAACTTTAAAACATGTGATAAACATACAAAAAGAATTTTTTGACGACTTTAAAATTCAGAATCGACTGGATATCTACACGGTAAGAAACGATTATCGCACACCGAAAACATTTTCAAAAACTAGTATTGATAATTTATTTCTATCGTCTGGATCAATTATTTATGCCAAAAAAACAATTACTCCCGAAATAGAATGCATTCTTAAACTTAATTTTCTTATTTCATTCTTTAGCTACGAAAGAAATTTCTTTAAGCAAGTAAAAAGTCCATCGAGTTTTCAATTTAATTATGGATTTTCCACGGGAATTAACTTAAAAAGATTTCCCGAATTTTTATTTATAATCAGTTATGAGTTTTTAAACGATAGTGGGATTAGCATCAATTCAGACAAGTCCAGACTCTTATCATTTAGTATGTTATTTAGCACTTCTAATCTAATTTTCTGATAATGATTGAATCTTTAGTAATTTTGAAAATAAAATTTAATAAAATGAGGTTAAAAGATGAGAGGAATCGTAGAAGAAATAAAAGAAAAAGCAAAACAGAGACGCAAAACAATTGTGCTACCTGAAGCACATGATGAGAGAGTTATAAAGTCAGGAGAAATTCTAACTAAAGAAAACATCTGCTTTGTAATTCTTCTCGGTGAGGAACAAAAGATTCGAGAGAGTGCAAAAAAACTTAATGTCGATTTAACAGGAATAAGAATAATTGAACCATTAAAATCAGATAAGCTCAGTGATTTTACTAATATCTACTTTAACTTGAGAAAGAGCAAAGGAGTAGATTTTGAAAAAGCAAAGGAAACAATGAAAAATAATTTATTTTTTGGTGCAATGATGGTTCGTGAAGGCATGGCCCATGGATTTGTTGGTGGTTCTGCATCACCCACCGCAGATGTTCTGCGCGCTGGAATTCATTGTGTTGGAATGCCTGAAGATATATCCATTGTTTCTAGTTTCTTTCTAATGGTTCTACCTGAAAAAGTTTATGCCTTTGCTGATTGTGCTGTAGTTCCAAATCCGAATGAAGAACAACTAGCTGATATTGCGATTTCTACTGCCGATAACTTCAGTAAGCTTGTAGGAGAAGAACCTCTTGTAGCAATGCTTTCCTTTTCAACTAAAGGAAGCGCTGAGCATGAAATGGTTGATAAAGTTAGAAAAGCAACTGAGCTTGTAAAGATAAAACGTCCTGATATAAAAGTAGATGGTGAGTTACAATTTGATGCAGCTGTTGTTGAAAAAGTTGGGAAATCTAAGGCTCCAGAAAGCGAAATTGCAGGTCGAGCAAATGTTTTAATCTTTCCTGACCTAAATGCAGGTAACATTGGATATAAGATTGCTCAAAGACTTGGCGGAGCTGAAGCAATTGGTCCAGTTGTACAAGGACTGCGAAAACCTATATTTGATTTAAGTCGTGGATGTAGTGTCGATGATATCGTCGGTACTGCTGCTATTGCCTGTTTAATGGCTGATTGAGTATTAGAAATTTTTAACAAAAAGGTTGGTTCAAAAACCAACCTTTTTTGTTTTTTGAGTAACTTTGTTTACTTAACTTTGACTCAAGAAAAATAAAAATAGATGGCATCGTTAGATTTCTTGAAGAAACAGAAAGTTTTCGTTTTTGATGGTTCGATGGGAACCATGCTTCAAACTATTGCAATGAAGGAGTTCTTATGCCCCGAAGAATTTGTTTTGATTAATCCGGACCTCGTAAAGAACATCCATTCTGCTTATATTAACGCAGGTTCAGATATTATTCAAACGAATACATTTGGTGCGAATTCATATCGCCTAAAAAAATTTGGACTATCAAACAAAAGTTATGAAATAAACTCAAGGGCTGTTGAATTAGCAAGAAGTTGTGCAAAAGATAAAGTCGTTGCTGCCTCTGTTGGTCCACTTGGAGACTTAATTGAACCATATGGAAATGTCTCAGAAGGCGAAGCATTCGAAGCATACTTCGAACAAGCAAAAGGATTAAGTGAGGTTGATTTCATAAATATCGAAACAATTCAATCTTTCAAAGAAGCAGAAATTATAATCTCTGCATTTCGAGCGAATTACAAATTACCAATTTCACTTAGTGCAACTTTTCAAAAAACTGCAAAAGGTTACTATACAATTATGGGACATAGTGTTCAAGAGTTTGTTGAAAAAGCAATTGAACTAGACGTTGATATAATTGGAACAAATTGCGGCGAAGGCTTTAATCAAGCTTACGATATAATAAATGAAATTAAACAATTAACCAATCTACCACTATTAGCTAAACCAAATGCTGGAATTCCAGTTATAGAAAATGACAAAATAATTTATCCCGAAACACCGGATAAAATTTTGGACGTCGTTGAAAAGTTTTTACTTAGTGGTGTTAAAATTCTAGGTGGATGCTGTGGCACTACACCAGAACATATCAAATCGATAAAAAAAATTGCTAACAAAATTAATTTTAGTTGAAATGAGAGAGCTTTTAGTTGAAATTTCAAATTATATTATATCAGGTAATTACAAAACTATAGGTGACAAAGTGTATTTAGCATTAGATAGTAACCTTACGGCAAAAGAAATTCTTGAAGGAGGTTTAATGAAGGGAATGGAAGTTGTTGGGGAAAGATTTAAGATTGGTGAGATATTTTTACCTGAAGTTTTAATGTCCGCTCGCGCATTTAAATCTGCAATGTCTTTGTTAGAGCCAATATTTCTCGCCGCAGAATCTTTAAAACAAAGTCGTGGAAAAATTTTGCTTGGAACTGTTAAAAATGATGTTCACGATATTGGGAAAAATTTGGTTGGGATAATGCTTAAAGGAAATGGATTTGATGTTGTTGATATTGGAGTGGATGTATCCATTGAAAAATTTATTGAAAATATCGAGAAAGAAAATCCTGATATTATTGGTTTATCTGCCATGTTAACGACGACAATGTTATGGATGAAAAAGACGGTGGAATCAATTCGAGAATATTTTCCTGATAAGTTAATAATTATTGGTGGCGCACCTGTTAATCAAAAGTTTGCTGATGAAATCCATGCATCTGGATTTGGTAAGGATGCAATTGATGCAGTTACTCTTTGCAAAAGACTTTTAAATATTGGAAATAACACAAATCTATAAATGATTGGCAATTCCAATGCTTCTTAACTTTGAAATTTAGTTTTGCCATATCTGTCAAGAAATTAGAATCTCATCTTCTCCCTATCATCATTATATTCTTCAAGATAAAATAATAAATTCCTGATATCGCCTTAGAATTCTAAAAACAAATCTAAATACCCGAAATTTATTCAACTTAACATTAAAAATTTAAAGCAATACATCTGATTTATAAGAAATAATAATTCAATTTGTTATTAATTCCAGTTAAAATTTTCTGCAAGTATTTAACATTCAAACTACGTCAAACTTAGTGAAAATCTCCTGAACGAGATAAGAGTCAGGTACTAATTCTATCTTGAAATTTTCATATAGAAATAAAACAATTAAACATAAATAAGCAATAAAAACAAGAAAGCTTATCAATTACCCATTAGTTCACATCTAAATAGAGAAGAAAACTTTATATGCCATCAAATAATTTTCAACGCTATTATTTTTGCTTCAATTAAAATAAATGTTTTTAATCAACATATCCAAACTTTGCAGTGAAGTGCCGAAGTATAGATGCTTCCTCAATTATTTTCATTCCCCTTAATTTTTTTCTGTTTTTATAAACTTCTTGGATTACTTCAATCACATAATCGATATGACTTTGAGTGTAAACGCGTCGCGGTATGGCTAACCTGACAAGTTCCATCTTGGCAGGAATTAGTTTACCATTTTTATCGTACTTTCCAAACATAACACTTCCGATTTCAACTGTTCTGATTCCTCCTAACAAATAAAGTTCACAGACTATAGATTGACCTGGATATTGTTCAGGTGGAATGTGTGGAGCAAAGCGTTTTGCGTCAATATATATTGCATGACCACCAGGGGGCTCAATAATTGGAATATCCGATTCTACTAATTTCTCACCGAGATACTCTACAGATCTAATTCTATATTTCAAATAATCTTCTTCTAAAACTTCTTCAAGACCTTGTGCAATAGCTTCCAGATCTCGTCCTGCAAGTCCACCATAAGTTGTAAATCCTTCTGTCACAATTAATACATTCCGACACTTCATAGCAAGTTCATCATCATTCATTGCAAGAAATCCACCTATGTTCACCAATCCATCTTTCTTTGCACTCATAGTACATCCATCTGCATAAGAAAACATTTCTCGAGCTATTTCTAAAATTGACCTCGTTTCATATCCACTTTCTCTTTTTTTAATGAAGTATGCATTTTCAGCGAATCTACAAGCATCAATAAACAACTTTAGTCCATATTTATCACATACCTGACGAGTTTCTCTAATATTTTGCATTGATACAGGCTGTCCACCACCTGAATTATTAGTTACAGTTAACATAACCAGAGGAATATTTTCTGGCCCAACTTCTTTAATAAATTGTTCTAATTTTTCTATATCCATATTACCTTTGAAATCACCTTTAATCTCAGGTCTTAAACCTACTTCAGTTGGAAAATCATATGCTTCTGCGCCAGAAAATTCTATATTTGCTCTGGTAGTGTCAAAATGTGTGTTGCTTGGAAAGTATTTACCTTCTCCACCTAAAACTGTGAATAAAATTTTTTCAGCTGCTCTACCTTGATGAGTAGGTATTATATATTTAAATCCTGTAATTTTTCTCACGACTCTTTCAAATCTAAAAAAGCTTTGAGAGCCTGCATATGCTTCATCACCACGCATCATACTAGCCCATTGCTCAGCACTCATAGCAGAAGTTCCAGAGTCTGTCAAGAGGTCAATTATAACATCCCTGGCATGAATAAAAAACGGATTGTAAAATGCATCTTTAAGAATTCTTTCTCGCTCTTCCCTTGTGGTAAAGCGGATAGCTTCAACAGTTTTAATTTTAAAGGGTTCAATAATTGTTTTCATAACTCAAAGTTATTTTTTGATTAATGAACTTACAAACTCAAAGTACCAATTAAAATTTTTGTGAAATTTTTATTCACTGATTTGAAGAGGAGTTTTTATTAATTTGCAATAATAGAATATCTGATTTAGTTTATAAATATGATTGATACACATTGTCATTTATTCTTTGATGAGCTCTATAATGACTTGAATAATGTCATTAATGAAGCCAAATCTTCAGGAATTCGGTATATTATATCACCATCGACCAATCTTGAAACATCTAGAAAAAATATTGAAATAGCTGAAAAATATCCTGAAGTTTTTGTAGCAGTAGGAATTCATCCTCATGATACGGCAAATTTTAATGACAACATCTTAATTGAATTAGAAAAACTTTTAGAACATTCAAAAGTCATTGCAATAGGTGAAGTTGGACTAGATTATTACTACAAATTTTCTTCTAAGGAGATTCAACAAGTAGCTTTTCGAGAACAATTAAAATTAGCAAAAAAGCATAAACTTCCGGTAATAATTCATAATCGCGAAGCTGATGAAGATTTGATGAGAATTTTTGAAGAAGAAGTTAATAGCAGTTTATTTGGACAATTTCATTGTTTCAATGGTAATTATGAAATGGCAAGAAGAGTTATTGAACTTCGATCCTTTGTATCTTTTACTGGAAATATTACTTATCCTAAAAATGAAAATTTGATAAATATCCTCAAACGAATTGAACCTGAGAACTTACTTCTTGAAACTGATTCACCTTTTATGTCACCTCATCCTTTTAGAGGAAAAACAAATAAACCATCTCACTTAAAGATTATTGCAGAAAAGCTTGCCGAGATTCACAAAATAACTTTTGATGATATCGTTCGTACAACAAATTTTAATGTGTACAGATTGTTTAAAATAGGTGAACTACCAAAACCATCATTCACATATAAAATAGGAAATACTCTTTACATTAACATTACAAATAGATGTAACGCATCATGTGTTTTTTGCGACCGTGAAGGATATGCATCAGTTGCGGGTTATAATCTAAGAATGCCTAAAAGTATGGAGCCTCCAGCTCAGGTTTTTATTCAGGAGATTGGCAACCCTAAAGAATACGATGAAATTGTTTTTTGCGGTTTTGGTGAACCAACAATTCGACTTGATGTTGTAAAAAAAGTTGCCAAATATGTGAAAGAAAACGGTGGAAGAACCAGACTAAATACAGACGGACATGGCAATGTAATTAACAAACGAAACATATTACCAGAACTTCAAGGATTAATCGATTCTGTTTCTATCAGTTTAAATTCTGCTGATCCTGATCAATATTCCAGACTTATGCAAATAGATAAATCCATGTTTTATGAAATGGTAAACTTCACTCGTGAAGCAAAAAAATACATATCCGAAGTGGTGGTAACTATTGTCGATCTAAATGAAGTTAATTTAGAAAAAGCTCGCGAGTTTGCTGAAAAAGAACTTGGAGTAAAATTCCGCGCCCGTGAATACTTTTAATTTGTAACTAATAAATAATTTTACATTAGATTTACTTTATAACTCAACTACTAATCAACATCAAACATAATCAAATTATCCAAGGTTAACTTTCTCCTTAAAATCATTTACCTCACAAATTTAAATTCAATCTTTAAAACCAACACTAAAAAGTAAAAATTAAACATAGTTTACTTCAAAGATAATTCAAAAGATTTTTTTCATTCTTAAAACAAAAAGCCCTCTCAAAGGAGAGGGCTTTTGAACATTTAACAACTCATCTAATTATCTTACTTAATCAACATCATCTTCTTTGTTTGGACAAAATTACCTGCTTGCAT
>CAKZPH010000163.1 GCA_937138605.1 uncultured Ignavibacteriales bacterium | reverse complement strand
TCTAATTAAGTTTGTGGATAAAGCATACAACAAAACACTTATACCAACAAATATTATTATAACCACCAACCAGTTAGGATTAAACTTTTTCATCTCAAAACCTCTGCTATTCTCAACTTTGCACTTCTTGCTCTAACATTCATTTTAATTTCATATTCAGATGGAGTGATAACTTTTTTATTAATTCTTCTAAGCCTTGAAGTTTTTCCACATTCACATTTAATAATTGGAGGTGAACAAATACAACTTTTTTCTTCATATCTAAAAAACTCTTTAACTATTCTATCTTCTAATGAATGGTAACTTACGATTGCTATCCTACCATTTTTATCAACTACATCAATTACATTTTCAAGAAATGTTTTCAAATTATTTAATTCATCGTTCACAACTATTCTAAAAGCTTGAAATACTCGAGATAAAGTCTCGTATAATTTATTTGGTGGAGTAATACTTTTTATTGCTTCAACTAAATCTCTGGTGCTCTTTATTTTTTTCTTCTTTTGATAATTTTCAAGGGCTGTTGCAATTTTAGCTGCAAACTTATCTTCACCAAAATTCCAAATAATCTCTCGTAATTCATTACGAGTAGAATTGTTTAATATTTCGTATGCTGGGATTCCTTGTGACTTATCAAATCTTAAATCAAAATCTGTTTCAAATCGATAAGAAAATCCACCTTCAGGTGAGTTTATTTGATAGGATGAAATACCCAAATCGAGTACTGCACCATGAATTTTCTCTATCTTTAAACTCTCTAAAATCTTTTTTATGTTTTTAAAATTTTCTTTTATCATTATCAATCTTTTTTCATTTTCAAATTTTCTTTTACAAAATCTTATGGCTGAATCATCCAAATCTGTCGCAATCACTTTTCCTTTGGAACTCAAAACTTTTAATATCTCAGCAGTGTAACCTCCACCTCCCAGAGTTCCATCAAAGTAAATCCCATCAACATTTGTCACCAAATTTGTAATTACTTCATTTACCAGAACTGAGATGTGGAAATGATGGTCCAGCATTTAAATATTTCTTCATGTATTCTTCTAATGGTAACTCGAAACTAGATTTGTATTTTTCATACTCTTCAGGATTCCATACTTCGAAATAAGAAATTTGACCTAAAATTATAACTTCATTATTTATATTTGCACGATTCAAATATTCACTTGGAATTCGTATTCGATATTGACCATCCATTTTCTCGGCTGTCACATCTTCTAACATTCTCCTCTTAAGATATGCAGCTTCAGAATCAAATGGATTTAATCCATTAAGAAAGTTTAAAATCTCGATATATATCTTATCGGGATATACAACAATGCATTTTTCACTGGTATGTGGTACAATAATGAAAGTCTCAAACTTCTCTTTTTCCCAAAGTTCTCGAATCTTTTTAGGAATACTGATTCTGTTCTTGTTATCAACTGAATATTTGAAACTTCCAGTAAACATAACCTTTCCTTGAGTGGGAAATTTTTGGGAAAGTTTGGGAAATTTAAACATTATTTCCCACTCCTTGGCAAAACTAATTTATTCTGCCTGTATTGTCAAGTTTTTTACAAAAAAATTTTTGAGAAGTTATTTTTAATATGAAAATTAAATCTAAGAACTATATTTTATGGTAAATTTTATGTTCTAACCCGTAAAATGGTAAATTGGCAGGATTTTAATTTCGGGGAATTCTTTTCTTTAAATCATCACTTTATATATGATACGCAAATTTCTTCCAGCCTCGGGAAAGATAGATTTTATCCTTGATAAGTGATTCCTATATTCTTTGTTTAGAATATTATCCAGATTAATTGAAAAATTATTAATTAATTTTTTGATGTAAAATTGATATTGAAAATGATAATTAACAATTCCATAACCTGCAGTTGGTTCTTCAAATTCATCTACTCTTTTTTGACTCATTGCCCATTCAATTGAGAAACCGGTTGTCAAATTCTCATTAATGTAATTTAATTCAACTATTCCTTTTGCTGGTGGAATTTGTGGAAGTGGTTTGTTGTTTAATTTAATTTCTCCGATCGTATGACTAAATGTTAAGTTCAGTTTAAGTGTTTTATATAGATTCAAGAAAATTGAACTTTCAACTCCGTACAATCGAACATCTTCGTTACTAGTTGCATACACCGGTAAAAAGGTTTGATAATTTATTGTTCCAGTATTTCTAGGTACGATATAAGAATTCAAATCGTTATAAAACGCGTTTATTGTGAAATTAAATTTATCAAATTTGTGATGTATAAATAATTCACTCCCCCATCCTTGTTCAAGATTTAAATCAGGATTACCAACTTCAAAAGAATATGCTGCAAGATGTGGTCCTTCTGAAAATAATTCTTCAATTGTAGGGGAACGTGAAGATCTACTTAAATTACCGCCTATATATAAAATCTCACTAAATTGATAGATTGCTGCCGCTGAAAAAGAGAAACTCCAAAACTCTTTTTTTCTTATCCAACCAATTCTTTTGCTAAATTTTTCTTTTAAAGGTTTTATGACATCGTAACTTAATCTAGCAGCAAAGTCCAGATCGAATTTATTTCGTGTCAAACCTTGAAATGCAAAAGCAGAAATATTTAAAGATTGACTTTTTGGTGTAAAGACATAACCACCTACTGAATAATCTCTGTGATTAATATCCAATCCAAACAATCCATGATGAAAAATCGAGAATTCTGGTAAAGCATAACTCGCACAAATCGAATTAGTCACAATTCTATATTCACTTCCAATCCTTCCGCTATATTCTAATTCTTTATGTCTGTAGTAGGTTAAGCTATAATTAGCTTTAACATTTTTTTCATTATTTAATTTCCAAGATGTTTCTAAGTTTAATTGCCTCTTAAATAGTTGAATGTTAACTCCAAAAGGATGAGCACCAACAAAACCTCCGGGTATCCCATAATTTAGTTCAAAAACCTTGAGTGCTGAACCTAGATAACCACCATTTTTAATATAACTTAATCCACTGGATATACTTAAATTCTGTGAGCTGGAATTTTTTAGCTTGCCGATTGTAGTTGTTATATCATCCGCAACCCTTTTAGAGATTTCAAATCTGGACTGAACAATTTTCAATGGAATTTCCGTTTTAAATGTCAAAAGTCGTCCTAAATTCGCACTTTCAAAATATCCACCCAACGTGTAATGAGCGGAATTATGAAGTTGTTTAGGAATTTCTTCACGAACAATGTTTACTAAACCACCAATTGTGGATGATGCTTTCATTAAAACCTTTGGACCTCGGAGTATCTCTATTCTTTCAGCAGTGAAAGGCTCAACAGTAACCGCATGGTCAGGTGAGGTGGCTGATAAATCATTTGTTTTTATTCCGTCTTCTGCGATTAAAATTCTATCCTGACCAAGTCCTCTGTAAACAGGCCTAGATGGTGCCGGACCCATTGACCTGACCGCTATGCCTATTTCATTCTTTAGTGTATGACCTACAGTTTGACCCAATTTCTGATGTAGAATTTTACCTTTTAGTTCTTGATTATATTCACTATTTGCATCAAGAATTATAACGTTATCCGCAACAATTATTGGATTAAGTGTAATTGTTCTGGGGAATAAATAAATAACGATTCTCTTTTGCACCAATTTACTTGTATCCAAATCAACAAGACTCTCCTGAAATGATAGATGAGTTACCTTTAGCCGAAACTTTTTCGTGGTAACTGGACCAATCTCAAAAGTTCCATCTTTTCTTGAAGTAGCATAATTATTGGTTCCAATCAATTGAATTACTGCATTAGGAACGACTTCCGAATTTTCAGCATTGAGTAATAAACCATTTAATACATAAGTAGAGTCTTGCCCTATCAGACTTAAATAAAACAAATGAAGAGATATCAAAAGAAAATGATATCTCTTCAATTTCCAAAAGATCTTTAAAATAAAGTTTAACATGATTAATTAACTTTTACAGGAATTCTCTTTGAACGAAAATCTGGATGACCTTCATGCATTATGAAAAATTCAACCTCAGTTCTGCCAATTTTTTTACCTTCAAACTGGAATTCATACATACCTCTCTTTTCAGGAGCTTGAATAATATTTACAATAGAATTATCAACTATCTCATAAGCCATTGGCTTCTTTTTATGATCTGGCGGATTGATCACCTTTCTATCAGAGTCAAGAAATTTTATAGTTATGTTACTAGTAGTACTACCAACTGGAACAAAGAATGTATCTTGTGTTACACCTCTAAATATCTCTAAAATCTTTCTATCACCAATGTAAAAAACCATTCCCTCTGCTTCAAAATGGTCTTCATGATCGTGTAAAATTTCATCTTTACATGCATTTAGAGAAATTATTAATAAAATTATAACAAGTGAGCTAAAAAACACTTTAGAGAAATTGATTTTCATATTTTACCTCCATCGTTTTATGAGAATTAATATTTTGAGCTAATTTATTTGAAGTTTAGAATTCAAATTTTAACTATACTGATGGAGGTGCTCGAGGGTGAATACTTGTTTTATGAGTTAAGTCGTTAATAAAAATTTGTATTGTAAGCGTGAGATAAGTTTCAAACTCGTTTTTTATAATCCGGGAGTTTGATGAAAATACAGAGGTTTGTAGTAATTGTGAGTTAATAGGGATAGTGCATTCACTTATATTATGTGCATGTTTAATTGGGATGTGTTTAGAAAAAACATTACTTATATTATTACACAATAAAAAATTAATATCGTGAATGTGGAAAGTGGAAACGTTAATTACAAATAAATAACATGTTAATATGATAGTGGCAATTATTTTATTTTTATTTTTGACTTTCATATCGAATTTAATATGAAAAATTTCATATAATTATTCAATTCCAGATTAGAGTAGAATATTAAAACGGTTATGATATGGAAAAAATTAAACTCAAAGGGAAGACTTTAAAGGAGCTGGAAGATTTTTTTGAAAGTATAAGCGAAGATAAGTTTCGGGCTAAACAAATTTTTCAATGGATTTATCAATACAAAGTAGATTCATTTGATGAAATGACAAATATCTCTAAATCCTTGAGAGAAAAATTAAAACAACTAACCTCAATTGATTCTCTCAAGATTGAACAAATACAACATTCAAAACGTAGTAATACAAAAAAATTTGTATTTCGATGCGAAGACAATTCATTAATAGAATCTGTTCTTATTCCTGATCAAGATAGGCTCACTTTGTGTTTATCGACTCAAGTTGGTTGCCCTCTGAATTGTCAATTTTGCGCGACTGGACAAATGGGATATAAAAGGAATTTATCAGTTTATGAAATTTTAGACCAATTTATTCAAGTAAGCAAGTTCTCAAATCGGAAAATAACAAACATAGTTTATATGGGAATGGGCGAACCATTTCTGAACTATGAAAACACCATTAAATCATTAATGATTTTTGCATCAGACCTTGCTTTCGACATTTCTGGAAAGAAAATAACTGTTTCAACAGTTGGAATTCCAGAAAAAATCAGAGAATTTGCGCACACTTCATTCCGAGGAAAATTAGCTTTTTCCCTGCATTCCACTGATGAAGAGATCAGAAGTCTAATTATTCCGATAAATAGAAAATACTCACTTCAAGAAAACATTGATGCTTTAGAATATTTTTACAAAGAAACTAGACGAAGAATTACTTTTGAATATGTTTTGTTGAAAGGAATAAACGACTCAGACAAGGACATTAAAGGTTTAGTTAAACTATCACGACTTATTCCCAGCAAAATAAACATCATTCCATTCAATTCAATAAAACATACGAATCCTACTGGTATTGGTGCAGAACTTGAGCCGACATCACTGGAAGAATTTAATGCTTTTGTAGAAAAACTAAGAAAAAATAATCTAACAGTGTTTGTCAGAAATACAAAAGGTAGCGATATTGAAGGAGCTTGTGGTCAGCTAGCTACTCAGATTTTCAAATCCCACAAAGTTAGTATATAGATTTTTTTCATTCATAATTCAAACAAATTAATTTAGAATTTTTGCAAGTAAGACTACATCAACACTGAGTTTTAAAATCAAATTCAAATTACAATTAAAACACTTCAACAAGAAATTTTTGGCAGATGTTAATATTGGATTAATATTATGGTCAATTTTTATTTCTAAATTGCATTTTATGACCAGTTTGATGTTTTGACATCATCACTGAAAAATTCTAAGTAGGATTTTATCTTAGATTAAATTTTTAACTTTGTAAAAATTCATCACTATTAATTCAAATAAAATGGAATTACAATGAGCAAAAGATTAACTGTAAAAATTGGATTAATTCAGATGTCAATGGTCGAAAATCAAGCGACAAATCTAAAGAAAGCTGTTGCTTTTGTAAGTCAGGCATGTAAAAACGGAGCGAATATTATTTGTTTACCAGAGATGTACAAATCACTTTACTTTTGTCAAAAAGAAGAACATTACTTCTTTAAATTTGCTGAATCGGTCACAGGTGAAACATATCAAACTTTCTCATTAATTGCTAAGAAATATAAGGCAATAATTATTGTTCCTATTTTTGAAAAAAGAACAGATGGAATTTATCATAACTCATTAATTGTAATAGATGAAAAAGGGAACTTAGCTGGACTTTATAGAAAAATGCACATTCCTGATGATCCTTTGTACTATGAAAAGTTTTACTTTACACCTGGGGACTTGGGTTATAAATCTTTTGCAACAAAATATGGTAATATAGGCACGTTAATTTGTTGGGATCAATGGTATCCTGAAGCGGCTAGATTGACTGCATTAAAAGGAGCGAAAATATTATTCTATCCCACTGCCATTGGCTGGCATCCTTCTGAGAAAGAAGAATACGGAGATGTACAACGTAATTCCTGGATGATAATTCAAAAGGGACATGCGATCGCAAATTCCGTTTATGTAGCGGTCGTAAATCGAGTTGGATTTGAAAAAGTCGATAACAATAGTGATGGAATAATTTTTTGGGGTTCTTCCTTTTTATGCGATCCTCAAGGAAGAGTTATTGTACAGGCATCGGAAAAAGATGAGGAAATATTAATTGCAGAGGTTGATTTTAGCTACATTGACACTGTGAGAACTCACTGGCCCTTTTTCCGTGATAGAAGAATAGACTCATACGAAGAGATTACTAAAAGATTTATCGATTAAAACATAATAGTACAATGAATAATTTTTATCGTTTACCAGCTGAATGGGAACTACATGAAGCGACCTGGATTGGTTGGCCCTTTAATAAATACGATTGGCCTGGAAAGTTTCAACTCATTCCATGGGTTTTTGCAGAAATAGTGCGCAAAATTGCAGAAGGTGAACAAGTATATATTGTCGTCCAGGACGAAAATAATAAGCAATTTGCTCTTAAATGTTTAACAAAAGTGCATGCTCCTATTTCTCAAATAACTTTTGTTTTTGCAAAAACAGACAGAAATTGGTTGCGAGATTCTTCTCCCTTTTTCGTAAAGAATGATAAAGAAAAAGTTATTGCTATAAGATTTAATTTTAA
This sequence comes from uncultured Ignavibacteriales bacterium, assembly GCA_937138605.1. Lineage (GTDB taxonomy): Bacteria > Bacteroidota > Ignavibacteria > Ch128b > Ch128b > CAKZPH01. Next base: position 3,022 of record CAKZPH010000163.1, on the reverse strand, counting down.
CGCTTGGGCAAAATATGAGAATTATAAACTCGATAGAAAAATTCCCCAAGTAATATCAAGCGTAACAAACATTGAAGTTATTGATGCGAATTACAAAAACAAATTAGTTACTTTAGAAGGCGGTGCGATTGATACAAATGGTGAAGGAACCTTACTTACAACAGAAGAATGTCTGTTGGATGATTTAGTTCAAACAAGAAATCCTGGATTTAGTAAAAAAGACTACGAAGAAGTATTTAAGAAATATCTTGGTATCGAAAAAGTTATTTGGTTAAAAAGTGGCATAGTTGGAGATGATACTCATGGACATGTCGATGATTTATGTCGATTCGTAAATCGTGATACCGTAGTTTTAAGCATGACAAAAAATTCGTTAGATGAAAATTACAAAATTTTAAATGAGAACCTTGAAATACTAAAATCTACAAAACTATCAAATAATGAATCTCTGGAAATCATTGAGATTCCCATGCCTGAACCACTTTATTTTAATGGCCAAAGACTTCCTGCCAGCTATGCTAATTTTTACATATCCAACAAATATATACTAGTCCCTACTTTTAACGATGAAAATGATAGAATTGCTTTAGGAATTTTAAGTGAGCTTTTTAAGGATAGAAAAGTTGTAGGAATTCATGCGGTTGATCTGGTTTGGGGACTTGGCACAATACATTGTCTTACTCATGAACAACCTAAAGAATAAAAATGTTGTGGGTTATTCTTGCCTTTGGTGTTGCACTTTTTGATTCACTCAAAAATGTTCTTGCAAAACATACCTTAAAAGATGTTGACGAATTTGTAGTTGCATGGTCAAATTCTTTCTTTTCAGCAATATTTTTAATTCCAATTCTTTTCCTCGGCTTACCAGAAATAAAACCGATGTTTTATGTTGGGTTGGTTGTAAGCGGCTCTCTGAATGTTGCTGCCCTAACATTTTTCATGAAATCCATAAAGTCAGGTGATCTATCAAATACAGTTCCTCTAACAACGATCTCACCGCTATTACTATTGATTACATCCCCAATAATCGTTGGTGAATTTCCTTCATTGCAAGGCATTGCAGGAATGATCTTAATTGTAATTGGTGCGTATTTATTAAATATTAAAAAGGATATTAAAGATTTATTTGGACCGTTTAAAGCAATTGTAAAAGAGAAGGGTCCAAAATATATGTTGTTAGTCGTACTGATATGGTCAGTTACAGCCAATTTTGATAAAATTGGTGTTGTTAATTCATCACCATTATTTTACTCTTTTTCAGTACAGCTTTTCATTGGAATTACAATGCTCATATTTGTCCTTCCAAAGTTCAAACGAAATAAAACTCTGTATTTAAAAAATCAAAAAGCTTTTCTTGGAATTGGTCTGCTTTCTACACTAACAATTATCTGTCACATGATTGCAATTAGTCTTACAATTGTACCATATGTAATTTCAATTAAAAGAACTAATTCAATCTTAAGCGTAATCTTTGGAAGAATTTTCTTTAAGGAAGGATATTTGCGCGAAAGACTTTTAGCGGCGATTTTAATGTTTACAGGAGTTTTACTTATCACATTCTCTTAATGAAATCAGTATAAATCGACTTCAAGTTGATAACGATTTATGAAAAAACTTACTCATGCTGAAATTCAATTAAAACGATTAGGACTTGGTGAGCTTGACAAAGCTATGAGATTTCCACTATATGTTGTGCTTGATAACATTAGAAGCATGTACAACGTAGGTTCTATTTTTAGAACCTCTGATTCAATTATGATACAAAAGTTGTTTCTAACTGGTTATACTCCCACTCCTGAAAAAAAAGAGGTTAAAAAGACAGCGCTTGGTGCCACAGAAAGCGTTTATTGGGAATACAGAAAAGATCCAATTAGTTTAATTAAAGAACTCAAACTACAAGGAATAAAAATTTGTGCTTTAGAAATTACAGATTCAAGCATTCCATATACTAATATCAAAAAAAGTGATTTTCCCCTTTGCCTTGTTGTTGGAAATGAAATAACCGGAATACAAAATGAAGTTCTTAAAGAATGTGATTTTGCAATTGAGTTACCAATGTATGGTATTAAACATTCTCTAAACGTTGCAGTAGCTTACGGAATTGCCGTCTATGAAATAAGAAAAATATATGAAACCTCTTGAGTTATGATAGTTTTAAACTATTTTTAGCCTTTCAAAGAAATTAAAATAATTCGAGAAACTAAATAAGTTTGCCTCAGAGTAATTATTAAGTTAATAATTATGCTTGATTATCGTTATGATATTTAGCTATCAATTCAAAAACATTTTTTGATTAAGTAAAAAAAGAGCTAAGATTTTGCAAATTCACAATAACGAGGTCAAAAATTGACTTCGCTAAGTAGGTTAAACACACTTTATGTTTTGAATAATTAGTATGAGGAGTTTAAAATTATTTCTACTTGGTAGCTGACAATTATTCGTTTAAAGAAAAGTAAGTTTTCCCATTTTCTTCCTGATGCAGAAATAAAACACCAAGTCTGACCAATTTCACTAAAATTCTTTGAGCTCTTCTTTCAGAAATATTTACAAGTTTACAGAACTCACGAGTACTTATTCGTTCATTTGCCTCCAGGTAATCAAATAATGCTTTTTCTTTCTTACCTAGCTGAAAATCTGATTCATTAAAATTACAATTGGTCGTGTGCAAAAGTTTAACCATTTCTCGTGATGCAAGGACCGATTTTGATTTCATTCGTATAAAAACCTTTGCTGTAGAATAATTTAAAGTCTTTTGATAATCCTGAATTCGATGTGGCTTTACATCACTCTCATTTACCTTACCGATTACCACATCTTTTCCTTTTACTTCAACTACAGCAATATCAATAGGTATAGGTGGCTCACAATAATTTTGTGCTGTTTCAATAAGTAGAGCCTCAATTTCTTTTTCACTATTAACTCCTACTACTTCACCATTATCATCTACACCAATCATAATCATTCCCCCTTTCGAATTAACAAAGGCAATTAACTCCCGCGCTATTTTTTCATATGTCGTAAA
>CAKZPH010000162.1 GCA_937138605.1 uncultured Ignavibacteriales bacterium | reverse complement strand
TGGTGTACTTTTAGATAGTTTATGTTTAATTATTACAACAAGCATAATTTAATTTCAAATATTCAATTAGTATATTGACTATATGAAATCGATAAAAAATGTTTTAGAGCCAAAATTCAAATGGGCAGTTGCTGGTCTTGGTAATTTTGCAGAGAATACTATTCTTCCTGTAATGAAGTCACTAAAGCGAAGTAAATTAGTGGCAGTTTATAGTCACTCATTAGAACGGGCGAAGGAAATTGCTGGAAAATTTTCAATTCAAGAATATTATGATAAATATGATGATTTTCTAAAATCTGATTTTGATGCTGTTTACATTGCCAGTGCAAATCATCATCACTATGAACAGGTAATTCAAGCTGCTAAAGCTGGTAAACATATAATTTGTGAAAAGCCGTTAGCTCTTAACTCCACTCAAGCAGAAGAAATGGTAAAAGTTTGCAATGAAAATAATGTAAAACTTTCTATAGGATATGTTCAAAGGTTTCATCCTTTGATTTTGAAAGCTAAGGAGATTATAGATAGGAATTTGATAGGTCAACCGATTCTTATTAACGTTTCTTTTGCTTTTGATTATCCTCCAAATCTCAATTATCGTTATAACCGAGAACAAGGAGGTGGTGTTTTACTTGATTTAGGAACGCATTGTATTGATTTACTAAGATTCTTTGGTGGTGAAATTGAAAAAATTTATGGTAATGTAGATAATGTAATATATAAAAGTGAAGTTGATGACTTCGTTATTGCTTATTGTATTTTCACAAATGGAGGTTACGGAAATTTTTATGCTTCATATTCTATTTCTAAACCTCTGAACCGAATTGAGATCATAGGCTACCGCGGGACTCTAGTAATTGAAAACCTATTAGGTAAGAAATTTGATTATGCTAAGTTGACTATTTTTATTAAAAATGAAGCAAAAAAATCTTTCAGAATGAGAGCTAATAGAATGCTTAATTTATTGAAACATTTTCAGAAAGCAGTATTAACTAACACTCCATTATTAGTTACAGCAGTAGATGGATTGATAAACATGCGACTAATCGAGGAAATTAAAAAAAGTGAGAACAGAGAAAAAAGAATTTATTGAAATATGTCGAAATCTCTATCTAAAAGAATTTGTTGCTGGTACTGATGGTAATGTCTCCGTTCGAATAGGTAAGAATAAAATTCTTTGCACACCAACTTCGCTATCAAAAGGTAAAATTAAAGACACAGATTTAGTTTTAATTAATTTAGATGGGCAAGTTATTTCTGGTAAAAGAAAACCATCAACTGAAATAAAAATGCATCTTGCTATCTATAAGTACCGCGACGATGTGAATGCAGTAATTCACGCTCATCCAATTTTTGCCACCGCATATGCATCCTCAAAATTAGCATTAGAGATTCCTGTTTTACCTGAAGTTGTGCTAAATCTGGGAATTGTACCAGTTTGTAAATATGCCACTCCTTCTACTGAAGAAGTTGTAAATTCAATTTTATCTTATCTCCAGATAACAAATGTATTGTTACTACAAAATCATGGAGCAGTAACCTATGGAAATTCATTAGAGGAAGCATATTTTTATATGGAAAAATTAGAGCATAATGCAAAAATATTTTTCATCAGCTCTCAATTAAAAGGAGTGAACTCGCTGAGCAAGGAACAGTTAGAGAAACTATATTCGATTAATGAAAAAAACTACAAAATCGATCAAAGTAAAAAGATAAAATTCTTATGAGGTAAAAATTTGAATATAGTTTTATTGGCTGGTGGTGCATCACCTGAACGCGAAATATCATTACGTAGCGGTAAAGCAATATATCGTGCTCTTATCGAACTGGGTCATAAAGTTTCACTTGTTGATCCTGCTCTTGGTTTTCATCAACCAAAATCAGTTGAAGATTTTTTTAATCCACAATTAAATACTGAAAAAGTTTCAATTGAAAATTATTTAGAAGCATTTCAATTAGAAACCTTTAATGAGTGTGATTTAGTATTTATTATTCTACATGGAAAATGGGGTGAGGATGGAACGGTTCAAGCAATTCTTGAACTTATGAATATTAAATACACGGGTTGCGATGTACTTGCAAGTGCAATTGCAATAGATAAAGATCTGACAAAGACGATTGTCATGCAAAACGGTATTAAGACACCGCCTTGGTTTTTACATGAAAAAAATCATGAAGTCGATTATAAAGAAATTGCAGACAAAGTGGGATTGCCTTGTGTCTTTAAACCCAATGATCAAGGTTCAACAATAGGTTTTTCTCTTGTAGACTCTATAGATAATTTTGAAGAAGCAATTAATTTAGCTCTAAAATATTCTGATAAAGTCCTGGTTGAAAAATATATTAAAGGGAGGGAACTTACTGTTTCTATTCTTGGAGATATTGCATTACCTGTAATTGAGGTTAAACCTAAACATGTAATGTATGATTATGAATGTAAATATACTAAGGGAATGACTGAATATTACTGCCCGGCTGATTTGCCCGAAGAAATTACTGAAAAAGTAAAAAAACTTTCTCTTATGGCTTTTAATTCTTGTCGATGCAGAACCTTCGGTAGAGTTGACTTTATATTGGACGAAACAAATGAATTATATTTTTTAGAAATAAACACAATACCTGGCATGACTGATTTAAGCCTTGTGCCCATGGCTGCAAAAGTTTTTGGTTTGGATTTTAATTCGTTAATCCAGCGGATCATAGATTTATCATTGAGTTAAAATGAAACCTGTCTTAAAAAAAAGGATATTAGGTGCATACATAATACTTTTTTCCTTTTTAATTCTTACTTTTCTAGTATTCTCTTCACAGGGGTTTTATAAATATTATTCATTAAATCGAAAATTGCAGCAACTAAATATGAAAATTGATAGTTTGAAAAAGGTAAATGATAGTTTAAAAATTGAAATTGAGTTAATAAACAACAGTGATGAAAAGCTAGAACAAGTGGCTCGCGAAAGATTCGGTATGATTAAATCAGGTGAAAAAATTTACAAAATTCAAATCGATGAGTGAGATTAGAATACCATTAGCAGATAGAGTACGACCAAGAAGTTTAGATGAATTTGTAGGTCAAAATCATATCCTTGGTGAAGGGAAAATTCTTTCAGGGCTTATTAAATCTCAAAAACTCATTTCCATGATTTTTTGGGGTCCGCCTGGCTGTGGTAAAACAACCTTAGCTAAAATAATTGGGAAACTTTTTCATACTGATTTTTATAAATTAAGTGCTGTAAGTGCCGGTGTTAAAGAAGTCAGAGAAATAATAACTAAAGCTGAAATAAATTATCAGCACGGGAAGAATACAATTTTGTTTATTGATGAAATTCATAGATTTAATAAAACTCAACAAGATTCTCTATTACACTCGATTGAAAATGGTACTCTTATTTTAATTGGTGCTACAACAGAAAATCCATCCTTCGAAATTATTCCACCGTTGCTATCGAGATGTAAAGTTTTTGTACTTGAGCCATTGACAGATGAAGATTTGAAACAGATTATATATAACTCCTTGGAAAGAGATGATTACTTGAAATCAATAAAAATTGAATATTTCGATATTGATTATTTAGTCTCTAAGTCAAACGCTGATGCAAGGGTTTGTTTAAATTCCCTTGAAATTGCTATAGAGTTAGCAAAGCTAAAAAGTGATAAAATTGTTCTTGATAAAGAAATACTCTCAGAAGCCTTGCAAAAAAGAATGGTTGATTATGACAAATTGGGAGAAGAACATTACAATTTAATTTCAGCGTTCATTAAAAGTATCCGTGGTAGTGATCCTGATGCTGCTGTATATTATCTTGCACGAATGTTGGAAGGTGGAGAAGACCCCTTATTTATTGCCCGTAGAATGATAATATTAGCTGCTGAGGATATTGGTAATGCATCACCTAATGCTCTTGTTATTGCGACTAGTACTTTTCATGCATGTCATTTTGTTGGAATGCCAGAAACTAGAATTATTCTTAGTCAGTGTACTATTTATTTAGCATCTCAACCAAAAAGTAATGCCTCTTACATAGCAATAGAAAAAGCAATTGAAGATGTTAGAAATTTACCAAATTATTCTGTTCCTCTTCATTTAAGAAATGCTCCAACTTCTCTTATGAAGCAATTAGATTATGGTAAAGATTATAAATATGTGCATGATTACACAGAACATTTTAGTCAGGGAAATTACTTACCCACAGGATTAAAAAATAAACAATATTACGTTCCCACTGATCAGGGGTACGAAAAAACTTTAAAGGAAAGATTAAGTCAATTATGGAAAGGCAAGAAGAAATACTAAGTTCTAGAAAAAAATTTACCGGGCAGTTGTTTTATTAGTCCACGAAATTCCAGAGATAGTAAATGTACTAAACATTCCGAAACAGATAGTTGAGTTTTTTCTGCAATTTCATCGATATGAAGACTGTCATTACCTAATGCAGCATAAATTTTACTTTCAAAAACATTTAATTCACTTAGATCCACATTTGAAATGTAATTTCTAGTTGACAAAAATTTATTTCCAAAATCTTCTAATATGTTATCTACCGTAAAAACTAATTTAGCTTGTCCAGTTTGAATTAAATAGTTCGTTCCCCTACTCTGTTTAATATCAATATTGCCAGGTATAGCAAATACATCTCTATTTTGGTCAAGAGCAAAGTTAGCGGTTATAATTGCTCCTCCGTTTATATCAGTTTCGACGATTAGTACAGCCCTAGAGAGCCCACTGATTATTCTGTTTCTTCTTGGGAAATTCATTGCGTCAGGTTTTGTACCAAAAAAATATTCTGAGATTACAACTCCATTGTCAATTATGGAATGGAATAATTTTTTATTTTCTCCTGGATAGATAATATCTAACCCTGATCCTAGAACAGCAATTGTTTTACCATTATTTTTTATTGCTGTAATGTGAGCAATTGTATCAATTCCTCTGGCTAAACCGCTGATAATTACAAATCCATATTGAACTAATTCGCTAACAAATTTTTCGGTTACGTTTTTACCATAATTGGTAGGATTTCTAGTGCCCACCACAGCTAAAGAGTTTTCTCCATCAAATTCGAAATCATTTGTTGCGAAAAAAATTACAGGCGGATCATAAATTTTTCTTAAATAATATGGATATTCTTCGTCCCAATATGTGATTAGTTTGTAATTTAATTTTTCACAGGTAAGTATCTGAGCTTCTGCAAATGATCTGTTATTTTTATGTATACTTTCATTGATTATTCTTTTAGCAAGTGTGGTATTTATGCCTTCGATTTTTGTTAATTCTACAATATCAGCTTCAAAGGCTTTTATTGCCGAACTTAGGTAATTAACAATTTCCCTAACTTTGTTAACCCCTAAACCATCAATTTGAAGTAATTGTATTAATGCAATTTTTTCTTCGGATGTAAATTGGGACATTGATATTATGATTCTACATCTAATTTATCTACCACTGCCACTATTATTGAATGAACAGGAGCTTTACGATGACCTAACACTTGCTGAGCTGCATCACCTTCTTGTGTTACAATAACTATATCACCAACACCTGCATCGACAAAATCTAAAGCAATTATATCTTTATTGGAATTGAATGAAAGGTCTAAATCAATTGATCTAACTATAAGATGTTTATGAGATGTAAGGTATTTATTTTTTTGGGTTGATACAAGTGTACCAATGACCTTTGCAAGGATCATAAATTGTTTTTATTATTCTTTTTGTATAAGATTCCAAAGGGAAAGATTAAAAAATAAGATATTAAAAGAATTATTGGGGCAATAATTAATGCTTGCTTACTATCCCAGTCGCCTAATGTCATGATATAAAAACCTACGAACAATAATATCGCTCCAATAAAAAAAATGATAAAATTGGATTTTTGTAAAGGGATGGACCACTTTGATATTGATTTCTTTTTTTTCGTTTGTTTCATTGCTTAAACACCTTTACTACAAAATTACAAAAAAAGCCTGATAATTAATCAGGCTTCATAATATTTTACCATCTCAAAACAGAATCAAATTATGAGTAACTATTTTTACTTATTTGATAAACTATTTTTCGAATAGTATCAAATTGTAAATACGGATATTCTTCTCGAATTGTATCGATGGCATCACCTGCACTAACTTTATTTGCTCTGAGCTCTTTAAATTTTTTGCGGATTATGTAGTCTCGTACAGCTTTTTCATCAATTAAATTCTGTTCTTTCAGTTTGAAATAAATTTCATCAGATATTAATTCTGGTATAGGATTAATATTCTTTGATGCGGCCATATCAACCTCATAATTAGTTTTTAATTTGTTTTTATTTTACTAGCAAACATTCTTTTAGAGAAAAAAATTCCATTCACGAGTGTATGTTTCTGTTTTGACTTTAATATTGAATTCATTAAAATTACAACATTGATATTGAATCGTTCATTTCATTCTTTAAAAAATCGTAAATACACTTGACAAATATTCGATAAAGGTATATATTTGTATCCCAATTAAAAATTAATTTATTGTTATTTGAGCTTTTGATTAGACAATTTTGCATAATAGAAGAATTATTGTTCTTTGAAAGAATGAGTGACATGCGTACGTCATAGAAACAGTTTCAACCTCAAAGATATTAACTTTCCTTACTACGGAGAGTTTGATCCTGGCTCAGGACGAACGCTGGCGGCGTGCCTAACACATGCAAGTCAGGGGGAAAGGGGTAGCAATATCCCGAGTACACCGGCGAACGGGTGAGTAACGCGTAGGTAATTTACCTTAGAGTTTGGGATAACCCTGCGAAAGTGGGGCTAATACCAAATAGGCAAATCTAACATATGTTAGAATTGTTAAAGCTTCATTTCTGGGGCGCTCTAAGATAAGCCTGCGTCCGATTAGCTAGTTGGTAGGGTAATGGCCTACCAAGGCGACGATCGGTAGCTGGTCTGAGAGGATG
>CAKZPH010000161.1 GCA_937138605.1 uncultured Ignavibacteriales bacterium | reverse complement strand
AATTTAGAAATCCTTCTAAAGTCACTAATTAATACTTGACCATTAATTTCAACCAAGCACAATGTCCATTATTCAGTAAAGCAAATGAATTTCTCTCAATCAATTAATCAACCAAATAAATAGCTAAAAAATTACTATAAAGAAAGCTCAATAAAAAGCTATAAACCCTCAGTAATTCTCTCACCGGGGGTTAACTTCTAATAGATGAATATTATTGTTATTTTACCAAAGTCATTTTCTTAACATCATTATATCTGGTTGATTGAAATCTATAAAAGTATATCCCTGCAGTTAATCCATCACCAATAAAACTCAATTTATACGTACCAGGTTTTAAATAACCATTAAATAATTCTTTGACTCTATTACCTAAAACATCAAAAACCTCTAAAGTGACAAAATCTTCAATTGGTATTTGAAAACTTTTTACAGTTGTAGGATTAAATGGGTTTGGATAATTCTGCATTAAAACAAATTCTGCTGGATGAGTTTCGCCTTCTTTTACACTTGAAATTTCAGGTAAATCAACAAAACCATAAAATATTTCTTCGCTTGGTAACCTTCTATCAATCCAAGCTGTGTATAGTTTATTTTCAAAAATTGCTTTATCAAAAACACCCCTATCGTCAAATCCTTCAACTACAGAGGAATCAAAATCATTTATTTTCACTACTTGAGACCAATTTCTAAAATTTCTAGTACTCTGGACGTATAAATTTCCATCAAGATCTAGAAAAAATCTTACAAACTTACCATCGGGAGTTACACTCAAGTTAGAATAATAAAAATTAGTATCAAACAACACTGGTTCTTGCCATGTTTCGCCTAAATCAGTTGATTTGAGAATTAAATTGAGAGGTTTATCTTCACCTGGTCCGAAACCAAAATTTATGTAGTTATATGAAATATATAGATTATTTTGGTTGTCCATCAGAACTTGTGTTTTCATATCATATTGAGGAAACGGTATACATATAGATTGAATTTTCTTTGGAAGTGAAAAAGAGACTCCTTCATCAATTGATTTGATGAAATAGTAAGAAGAATCCTGGAAATAAACAACGAAGATGTTATCTGAGTTATTTATTGTTCGAACAAAAGCGGAAATGGCATATTCATATTTTGCTTATGTTGGATCTATCTTAATAATAAATGAGTTATTATTTCTAAACATATATATTCCAGAAGTATCATTGCTATTTTCAAAAACATACCAGAATCCATATACATTTCCTGTTTCAAAAACCATTATTCTTAATAAAATAAATCAGGTCTCATAGGCAACCAATTTCCAATTTGCACTACACCTGAAGGAATAACAGTCCTGGTAATACCGCCATCAGTTGAAGTGGTATATTTAATGAAATATAAATTCTGCCCTGAGTGATAATCAATATATAAAATGTAAATTTTTCCATTTGCAGGATTAACGACTATATCAGTTTTAAATGGACCAAATTGATTTGGATCTGGATTAATTGGGTTGCTAATTGGTAATGTAGCACCAGATATTGGAAATTTAAAGAATCTCATATTAGTAGCGAAAGTAAGCTAAACATCATTATTGTATAAATCTAAATATGGTTTCATGACTGTATATACTTGAAAAGTAGTAACCCTGAAATTCTGTTGTGCTATTATAACGTTAAAAAGTGTGATAAATAAGAGGAGAATTTTAGTCTTCATGGCATATTCCTTTATTTTTTATGACTTATACACAAGAAGATACTTGTGCTTTCCTATTATTTTTATTTAACTGCCACTATTCCCCATTAAAACGCAACTAGAAAAACTCAAGATTAAAAGGATGGACTTTGTATTGTCGGGAGAGTTTGTTATCTAACTAATCTTAAATTAAATCTACCTAAATTTAAGCAATTCTTTTTTCGGATTCACCATCAAAGAGATGAATTTTCGCAGGATTATAAGAAAATGAAAATTTCTGCCCTGGTTTTATTATTATTGATGAACTTATTCTTGCAACAATTTGAATTTCATCAATCTGAAAATAAACAAAAGATTCGTTTCCCATTGGTTCAACAACGTCCACCTCACAATTGATTTCCTCTAAATTATCATTTTGCATCATACTTGCGGGTATAAAATCTTCCGGTCTTATTCCAACTATTATCTTTTTATCAATATAATTATCAAAAGTATTTTGATTTTCATTAATCAAAAATGAGAACTGATTCTTATCTGAAACGAAACGAAGACCATTATACCTAATAATTTTCCCTGGAATAAAATTCATTGCAGGACTACCGATGAATCCAGCCACAAACTTATTGATAGGACGATTATATAGATTTAGTGGAGTGTCAATTTGTTGAACAATACCGTCTTTCATTACCACGATTCTATCTCCCATCGTCATAGCTTCAGTTTGGTCGTGAGTTACATATATCATAGTTGCTTCAAGTTTTTGATGTAACTTAGATATTTCAGTTCTCATTTGTACACGAAGCTTTGCATCAAGATTACTAAGTGGTTCGTCGAACAGGAAAACTTTTGGTTTTCTTACGATAGCACGCCCTACTGCTACACGTTGTCGCTGACCTCCACTAAGCTGTTTTGGTTTTCTATTAAGTAGATGGTCTATTCCTAAAATCTTTGCGGCTTCTTCGACTCGTTTTTTAATTTCATTCTTGGGATATTTTCTAATTTTTAATCCAAACGCCATATTTTCAAAAACCGTCATATGTGGATAGAGAGCATAATTTTGAAAAACCATAGCAATATCTCTATCTTTAGCAGGTACATCATTCATTAGCTTTCCATCTATGTAAAGTTCACCTTTTGAAATTTCCTCAAGTCCAGCAATCATTCGTAATGTAGTTGTTTTACCACAACCGGATGGCCCCACTAACACAACAAATTCTTTATCCTCAACAGTAAAACTAATATCCTTAACTGCTACAACATTATTTTCATAAACTTTACTAACATTTTGAAGTTTTACTTCTGCCATAGGAACCTCTATTCATTAATCCATTCATTGAAAAGTTTTTGATATGTTAAATCATCCAGTTGCCTTTTTGAATAATATCCATTTTTTCTAAAAAACCTCTCAGCTTCATACAGAGTAACAGCAGCAGCGACACTAACATTCAAACTTTGAATCATACCGTGCATTGGAATTTTAAAAGTAACATCACAACAACTTAACATTTCATCACTCACTCCTCTATTTTCATTACCAAACACAAGAGCAATTTTTCTACTAAAATCCAATTCATCGTACAACAAAGAATACTTATCTAAATGTGATGCAGCTAATAAAAAGTTATTCGATTTATTATAATTTCTAAATTCATCGTAGGATTTAAATTTTCTTATTTTGATCCATTTATTTGCACTGGATGAACTTACTTTCGAAATTTCAGGAAACGGTTCAATTGTATAAACCAATTGAACCTCAAGTACTCCAACTGCATCACAAGTGCGAAGAATTGCACTGACGTTATGGGGATCATGAATATTTTCTAATACTACAACGATACTGCTTTGTCGCTTATTCAAAACAGATTCAATCCTTTTAATTCTATTTTCAGTCCGTGAGAGGATCATTGTCGATTGATTATGTTTATGGTATATGATACATAATCTTTTGTGTTTTTAGTAATATCGAGACGATAATAGAAATTTTTCTCAAGTTTAAGAAAATATGCCAGTAGGTTTATAATTTGGCTAAGCGCAACTTCATGTTCTTTGGCCCAAACTTCACAATCTTTGATTGTAGGAACCTTAGCAGTAAAACCATCATTTTCTTTGATTATTTCAATATCAAATCTCATCAGTAACCTTTTGAATTTTCTTCTTCAACATTTTGAACAATTTTAACGCTTGCACTTGCTCCGATTCTATCAGCACCGCTTGCAATCATTAGTTCAGCATCTTCACGTGTACGTATACCACCACTTGCTTTCACACCAAGACTACTCCCTACCACATATTTCATTAAAGCAACATCACCAGTTGTTGCTCCGCCTTTTGAAAATCCTGTAGAAGTTTTAACAAAATCTGCCCCGGCTTCCTTTGCAAGTATACAAGCTTTAACTTTTTCATCGTCAGTTAATAAGCACGTTTCTATGATCACTTTAACAATAACACGCTTTGGCTTTGCTTCTAATACAACTTGCTGAATATCATTAAAAACGTAATCATAATTTCCTGATTTCAACATTCCAATGTTTATCACCATATCTAATTCCCGTGCCCCATTTTCAATTGCTTGTTTTGATTCAAATCTCTTAACTTCAGTTGTCGTAGCGCCTAATGGAAATCCAATAACCGTACAAACCTTCACATCCGTATCTTTCAATTCATCATGACAAAATTTTACAAATGATGGATTAACGCAAACGGATGCAAAATGAAATTGCTTAGCCTCGTCACAAAGTTTTTTTACATCGTTTAACGTTGCATCAGGTTTTAATAATGTATGGTCAATTATCTTTGCAATATCGTATTCAA
>CAKZPH010000160.1 GCA_937138605.1 uncultured Ignavibacteriales bacterium | reverse complement strand
GTTGGAAATTAAAATTAATAAAGTATACGCCACTTGTTAATCCAAATTCTGAAATCTCAATCTGGTAAAAACCTTTTGAAAAATTTTTTCTGATAATTTCTTTTATTTCTTTGCCTAAAGTATCAAATAGTTTAATTTCCAAGTAACCATCTTCGAATAAATCAAAATTTATTTTTGATGAATTATTAAAAGGATTTGGATAATTTTGATAAAGTTTAATTTTTTGTGGAACTAAATTACCGTTATCTTCTTTCACACCCGTTGATAACCTTGGGAAAAAGAACTTTAAATAATCATCAATATGAGCACGCCAGAATCCCCAGCTATGCCCCTCAGGATATTCTGCATAAATCATATCATATCCTTTTGATTGAAGAATGGAACGAAGATTTCTCACTAACGGAATTAATTGTGGAATATCATATTTACCGATGTCTAAGTAAACTTTTAGATTTAACCTTTGGCTATTTTGAAAACCATTACTGATTGCCGATATGACATTACTTGATTGAGCCGCCACATTTCCAAAAATATTTGGATAATTTAACGCAAGGTACAGTGAAATATTCCCACCGTTTGATGCTCCTGCAACTGCACGAAATTGAGGTGATTTCTTTATCCTATACTTTCTTTCAATGTAGGGAAGAACCTCATTCACAACAAATTGACTGAATTGAGTAATTTGATTTCCCGCATACTCCTGTGTACGATTGACCGGAGGAATAAACACTGCAATAATCGGTTCTATCTCATTTTTGTGAATCAAATAATCAAGAACGTTATGCATTGAAGCAAGGGATACATACTCAAGTCCATCGTGCATAATTATAATGCCAAAACTATCACTTGAAGAGTTATAATTTGGAGGTGTATAGATTCTTATAGTTCGCGAGTTATTGAGAAAAGTACTGAATAAAGTTGTGTCGAAAAGTGAACCATGAGGAATCTCAGGATAGTATTTTATTTCCGGAGGTTGAACATATGATGGCATTGCCAATTCTGAATTTGGTCCGAAACCACCAGGACAAGTGCGAGGATTGTTGGGATCTAAAATCCAATTTCCGTCTACAACGAATTTATAATCAATTCTTGCATTTAGTTCAAAAACTCTGGAATGATAGAAAAAATTAGTCCCACTAACCTTCGTCAATCGATCACTATTTGATGACCAATAATTCATATCACCAGCTAAAAACACATTTGTCCCATTACCACGATAAACAAAATTCGCTGTACTATCTTCTATGTATGGAATTCCCTGTGCTTTTGCTATTATCATAAAAGAATCAATCATTTTCATTTTTAATGAATCACTGGAAATAGAATTTAACGCCGCTATAAAGCCTTGAAAGTTATTTTGACCGAATGCGATGCAAACTATTGTAAGTAAGCTAAAAATGAGCTTTTTCATTCTTTTATACCATTTATAATCTCAAAATAATATATTATTAAGATTGAAAAAACTTAACGTAACATAATGATTAGCATTTAATTAATCACGATAAACAAACCCATCCTCTTGATTCTTTTAATAATTTAAATCAAATTATATATAGGGAGTCAAACAGAATGACAGAATCAAACGAAAAGTATCATATTTTATTTGAGTCTGCTGATGACGCTATTTTTTTGATGGATAAAGAGAATTTCATTGATTGCAACAACGCAACACTAAAACTTTTCAATTACAAACGAGAAGAGATAATTAATCAACCACCATTTTTATTTTCGCCACCATTTCAACCCGATGGTAGAGATTCAAAGTCTAAAGCACTCGAATTAATTCAGAGAGCTTATAATGGTGAATCATTACAATTCGAATGGTTACACACAAAAAAAACAGGTGAAAATTTCTGGTGTGAAGTAAGACTAAATCGCTTCAAGGTTGGAGATAATATGTTTCTTCTTGCTATTGTAAGAGATATAACCGAAAGAAAAAAGAATTTAACGAAGATTCAACTTTTTGCAAATGCTCTAGAACATATAAATGAGGCAGTGTCAATTACTAATGTAGAAAACAGGTTTGTTTATGTTAATAAAAAATTTTGTGAGCTTTATGGTTATACGAAGGAAGATTTGATCGGACAAGATGCAAAAATTCTTCGTGTGGATGACGAGGATAAAGAGAAATTACAAGACATTTTCAATAATACTCTCAAAGGTGGTTGGAAGGGTGAGCTTTGGAACAAAAGAAAAAATGGAGAAAAAATTTTAATTAAACTAACATCTTCCCCCGTGTTCGATGAATATGGAATGCTAATCGCAGCGATCCACGTTGCATATGATATAACCGCCGAAAAAGAAAAATTATTTAAAATTCAATACGATGCCGAAAGAATAAAAATTCTCTTCGAATATGCTCCCGATCCAATTTTTGTAATTGATAGTGAAGGGAAATTAGTTGAGGCGAATAAAGCTTGTGAAAATTTGACTGGTATAAAGAAAGAATCTGAAATTGGTAAAAAATTATTTGATTTATTTCCCTTTGATAGAAAAAATAAGTATAAACTAAATAAGTTATTTTACAAAGCATTACAGGGAATACCTTCAGGACCGGATGAAATAGAATTGAATTTAAAAAGTGGTAACACCCTTGCAATAGAAGTGTTTACACATCCAATTTCGTTAGAAGGAAAAATCATTATACTTTCCACAGCACGTGACATAACCGAAAGGAAAAAATTACTTAAAGAACTGACAAATGCAAAAGAAAGAGCTGACTTAGCCAGTAAATTAAAAACTTTATTTTATGCATCTATGTCCCACGAAATACGAACTCCAATTAACGCTATTTTAGGATTTATCGAGGTAATCAAAGATATCTATTATGAAAAAGCTGATGATGAGGTAAAAAATTATTTCGATATACTTGAAAATAACTCCAGAAATTTACTAAACATTATTTCTCAGATTCTTGATTTTTCTCGCCTCGAATCTGGCACAATTAAATTCGAACCAAAACTAGTATTATTAAACGAGGAATTAATTAAAGCAAAAGAAAGCCTTTCATTATTAGCCAATAAAAAGTCTTTAGATATAAGTTTAGATTTACCAGAAGAGAAGGTAACTGTTTTTGCTGACTTAAATGCTGTTCAAAGCATAATAACCAACATTTTAAGTAATGCCATCAAATACTCTGATAGTGGTACAATTAAAGTTCGTTTAAGAAAATCTTATGGGTTTGGAATAATTGAAGTTCAGGACCAAGGCATTGGAATGTCGGAAGAGTTTATTAAAATGGCTTTTAATGAATTCTCAAGAGATCCAATAGTGGCAAAAATGAAAGAGGGTACTGGATTGGGACTTGCTATAACCAAAAGATATGTAGAAATGAACAATGGAAAAATTTTAATTCATAGCACATTAGGCAAGGGAACGACTGTTATCGTCCGTCTACCATTGCATCGTGAATTATAGTTGTAACATTTTTTTTAGCTGATTTACAGAACTAATCTGTTGTTCCATATCAAATTCAATTTTTTGTAATTCTTTCGAAATGCTTTCCAGGGTAATTTCATCAAGAGGAATTTTCTTTATATCCTTTCTTAATTTAGGTGAATCACCAAGAATTAAAATATTTCCTATCGTGTTGAATTTTTGCAAGTGTTTAGTTATAAAACTATCATCCAATTCCTCTTTGTGAATAATTGAAAGCAAATGATATTTAATTAATAGATTCTTTAGATACTTATTAAAATTCCTGACAATGAATGAAAATTTTTTGAAGTTTTTTTCTAAAGTGTTTAAATGAATAAAATTCTTAGCTGAATTTGAAATATATACTGTTGATTCAACTATTGGAACTTCAAAGCTTACTTCACTACCTCTGTTTTTCTTTGATTTTTTATTTAACGGACTTTTTATTTCAAGGTGGGTTCCTAAAATTTTCAATATGTCATTACATAAAATCAAACCTAAGCCACTACCTTTTTCTCCTTTTGTCCCGGTTTTACTTACTCTTCCATGAAACTGAAAAATATTTGCCTGAGTCTCCTCATCAAATCCTATCCCAAAATCACGGACAAAAATTCTTAAATTTGAAGTACCCGCGACCTTAGAGTAAACTTCAATTTTACTATTTGGATAGCTGAACTTTAGTGCATTTGATAAAATATTTATCATTATTCTGCTAAATAAATTTAAATCTATCAATACAAAAGCTGGCTGAACGTTGACTTTAATTTTAATATTTTTTTCTCTGGCTAAACCATGAATCGAATTAATTGAATTATAAATGGCATAAGAAAGATTAATTGGTCTTAACGAATAATTTAATTTACCTGATTCAAGAAGTGACCAATCTAACAAGTTATTAATTAAATCAAGTTGGTGAGAAGCAGCACTTCTTATTAGTTTAACATAAGAATAAATTTCCTCGCTATTTATATGAGGTTGTTCTAATATAGCATTTGCTATTCCAATGATACTTGCGCTAGGTGCTCTTAAATCGTGAGATAAAATATAGAGTAATTTGTTCTTCGATTCATTTAGTTTAGTTAAATATTCTTCTTTTCGTCTTTGTTCTATTTCAATCTTCCGATTTTCCGTTAAGTCATTAATTGTCGAAAGAACTAATGCCTTATTATTACCCAAATTCAATTTAATGTTTCGTTCTCTTATGATTCTTAAATTGTCTTTTGTTTTGATTGTATATTCTATCTCAGTTTTTGACTCATTTGAACATATGAAATTTATTAGCCGCTTTGTGTAATCAAATTTTTTATTCTTGATTTTTAGGTAATTATGATCATCAATTAAACCTTCAAAAAGCTCCAGCGCTTTATTATTCATCATTAATATCTTTCCATCAAAATTATGTATCTTGATGGGCTCACTCGATTCTTCAAATAAAATTCTAAATTTAAATTCCGTTTCTTCTATCATCTGGTCTTTCATTTTCTCTTTTGACTTATCATGAAGTATTAAAACCAGAATAGATTTACCTTTAAGAAAAACTTTTCTTGAAATCAGTTCAATAATTTTCTTCTCTTCACCAATCAATACATTTAGGGATATTTCAAAATCACCTTTTTCAATTAATTCGTCAATTTTCGAAATTAGTTCTATTCCCTTTTGATCATTAAACTTTATAACTTCAAACAACTTTTTTCCTATTAAATCATCTTTAGTGCTCTTCAATAAATTTTCAGTTTGAGAATTGCAATTGATAATTCCCATCTGGTTAGAATATAGAATAATTGCAGAGTTAACATTTTTAAACAGAGTTTGAAGTAATTTATCTATTGATTCGTATTCTTCTGTTATCTCTTTGAGGGCACTAATATCGTGAGCTACAAAATAACATCTTATAAACACGCCGTTAATATCAAACAATGTTCTAGCTGTGGAAACACATGTTAAATAATTTCCACCTTTTCGAAGTATCTGAACAGGATAGTCAATTAATTCATTGGAGATGATTCTACTTTCAAGTTGTTCTGCAGATAGATATTTTTTTGTTTCATCAGAAAAATAGTCAACTAGCGAATGTCCAAGTAATTCATGTTTTTCATACCCAGTTTTTTCACACCAATAGGAATTAACGTCGAGAATTTTCCCATGCCTATCCATCATAATCATCATAACAGGAGTATTTTTAAACAACTCTTCATATTTGAGCTTTTCTGAAAGAACTGATTGAGTAAAAAGATATTTATCTATTGTCTCAACAAAACAAACACACGCAAGATTATCAGAGAAGCTCCAAATTGTTAAACGATAACTTTTTTCTTTGCCATCTTTTGTAATGTGCATCGTTTCAATAACAGCATATTCATCTTTTCTTATAGCTTTAGTTAAACCTTTCCTTAAATCATCCCAAGTTTCTCTATCCCAAAATAGCCGTAGTTCTTTGCCCTTAATTCTTTCAAAAGGAAGATTAAATATTTCTTGAGCACGATCGTTAAAATCAAATAGAATGTATCGGTTGAATTTATCTTTTAAGATAATTAAAACAGGTAAAGGAATGCTTAATATATTGGTGCTTAAGATTTTTTCTCGTTCAGCTTCTGTGCTAATATTTAAGGATATGTTGTTACTTTTTTGCTTTCTCATTTGATATATTTAGATATTGAACATCGTTATCATCTGATGATTCAAAGTTAAGTGGTGCAAGTTTTAAACCGCTTTGTTCTCTTAATGCATCAATTTGTTGTAAAGGTTTTTCAAGTTTGTTTCTCCTCGTAGTCGTTAATTTTTCAAATTCTTTTTTAGCATCATCTAACTTTTTACCCATTGCCTCCATAGATTTTATAAATTCTTGCCATTGTTTATAAAACTCGCCCATCAATTCAACTATATTTGCAGCTTTTCTTTCTAAACTAAAATGATCCACAGCTTGTCGTATGATAGATAAAATTGCATACAATGTGATCGGTGAACATAAAATGACCCTTTGCTTAAGAGCTTCATCCATTATCTTCGAATCATTTTCCATGATAAACGCATAAACCTGCTCATTAGGAATAAATACAAGAACATAATCCACTGTATTCGATTCAGGGTCTATGTAATCGCGTGTAGTTACTTCCTTAATTCTGTTTCTCACATCCCGTAGAAAATTTGCTCTGAAATTTTCTTTATCTGTATCCGATTGAGCCTCTAAAAAAGCTAAATAATTATCCCAGGGGAATTTCACATCCATGTTAACTTTAAGTTGGTTCGGCAAAACGAAAGTATAATCAGGCCTCGTGCTTGAAGATTGTATTGCTTTTTGTTTAAAGTAATTAATACCTTCTTTAAGGCCACTTAATCTTAAAATATCTTCAGCCATTCTCTCACCCCACTGTCCCCGTGATTTTGAACTAGCAAGAGCAGTAGTTAGTCTATTAGCTGTATCAGCAAGTTGTTTTATTTGCTTTTGTGATTCTTCAAGAGTTTGAACAAGCATTCCAAATTTTTGTATTCTATCTTTTTCAAATTCTTTAATTAAATTTTGAACTTTTCCCAATTCATCTTGCATCATTACTAAAGTTTGATCTATCAATTTCTTTTTCTCTTCTAAAGTCATAGATCCACTTTGAAGTTGAGTATTCAATGTTTGATTTGCTAATGACAAAAATTGCTCTGTACTTTTTTGCAGAGCTTCAAGAGAAAGCCCTAAAAAAGTATGTCTTAAGTGATCAATTAACTGTTGACGTTCTCGCTCTCTCTGTTCCTCCGTTACTGTAACTAATGATTCAGCAATACTTTTTATATCTCTTTTTCTCAGTATAAAAAAGAGGGATGTAGCTACAATGCCAATAATTAAACCGAAGATGAAAAGTAAAATCGCTTCCATAGTTCAAATTTAATATATAAAAATGTTAGTTGAATGTATAGAAAATATTTATTTCAACTGGCGAAATGAAATTGCGTACCCACTCATCAAAACTGTCTCCCTCCAAAATGAATAATTAAACTTGATAGACAAGTTCAAATAAAACAATTAACTTATTTATACAAAGCCCCGATACATATTTAATTACGTACTAA
>CAKZPH010000159.1 GCA_937138605.1 uncultured Ignavibacteriales bacterium | reverse complement strand
TCCCTTTTACAAGAATATTAAGTTGCGGACAGAAAGCAGCGTATTTATTTTCCCCATCCTTCCTGATTAGTATATCATAATTATTTTGGTTCATAAATAAACCTTTATGATTTTTGTTATATTCGTGAAATTTTTCAAAAGTAAATATAGCTTTTATTCATTAAAAAAGGAAGAAATTATGAGGCAGGAAAGTTTAAGACCATACATTTATGTATTTTTTATTCTCTCTGGAATGACAGGTTTAATTTACCAAATCGTCTGGTTCAAATATCTATCTTTATTCCTTGGTAACACTACTTATGCTCAGGTAATAGTCTTATCAACTTTTCTTGGAGGTTTATCAATTGGGAATTACCTGTTCGGCAAAAGATCAGATATGATGAAAAAACCTGTATTCGTATACGGTGTAATTGAAATATTGATTGGATTTTACTGCTTATTATATCCAGTTTTAGTGCTCTTTTCTGAAAATATTTTCATAAATGTTGTTAACATTGATTTAATTTATGAAAATCTAACTATCTATTTATTAATTAAATTTCTAATAAGCTCTTCATTACTTCTTATTCCTACAATCTTAATGGGTGGTACTCTACCTATTTTAACAAAATTTTTTACAGAAAAAATTCAAAATATTAGAAAGGAAAATGCCACTTTATATTTCTTAAATTCATTCGGGGCGGTTGTGGGAATTTATTTTGCTGGTTTTGTATTGATAAGACATTTTGGATTAGAAGTTACGATTTATATAGCAGGTGTTATTAATATCTTAATTGGAGGATTTAGCATATTCCTGAATTCATTAATAACACCAGCAGATAAAATAGAAGTAAACCTGCAAGAGTCAGAACCAAAAAATTTAAATCAATATGAAATAACAAAAGAAAGATTTTATTTACTCGTTGCTATTTCTGGACTAAGTGGCTTCACATCATTTATGTATGAGATATTATGGACACGTGTCTTAATTAACATTTTTGGTTCATCCACCTACTCCTTTTCATTAATGCTAATGGCTTTTATAAGCGGAATTACAATTGGAAGTTTGATTGTTTCATCTAATTTCATTTCAAAACTAAATCGAATAAGAATTCTATCATACGCACAACTATCAATTGCTTTAGGAATTCTTTTGTGTCTTTATATTTTCGAATCAATTCCTTTTGAATTCTGGAAAATTGGAAATCTTTTTAATAAAACGGAAGCTGCGTTTGGCTTCTTTCTATCTATTGAATTTTTAATAACATTTTTACTCATGTTTATTCCCACAATTTTCATGGGGATGAGTTTACCATTAATAGTTGAGTTAATATCGACATCGAAAAATTTGGTCGGTTATTCTGTTGGATTGGTTTTTTCAGTTAATACATTAGGAACTGTCTTAGGAAGCATATTTACTGGATTACTTCTAATTCCTCTAATTGGAGTAAATAATTCTTTCAAAGTTGGAATAATTTTAAATCTAATCATTGTGTCATCATTGTATTTTGTATTTAGAAAGCAGTTAAAAAGTTTTGATAGAAATTATAAGCCTGTTTTTATTCTTTCAGTTCTCATATTATTTTTATTTATCCCAGATTGGAATAAGACATTAATGACCTCTGGCGTCTATCGACGTCTTGGAGAAGCTTCACCTAAAACATTTAATGATTATAAGAAATTCGTAAGTCAAAGAAAGATATTATTCTTTAAAGACGGTACTAATGCGAATGTTACTGTTTTACAAACTACGGATACCTTGCAACAGAGAATTTTGCTTCTAAATGGAAAAGCCGAGGCTAGCTCACATGGAGATATGCCGACTCAACTCTTACTTTCCCATATTCCACTTTTCTTACATCCCGAAGCAAAAAATATTTTCATTATTGGTTTCGCTAGCGGTACAACTGTTGGTGCAGCTTTATCACATAATGAAGTTAAGAATGTTATGTGTGCTGAAATTACAAAAGAAATGTTAGATGCATCAAAATTTTTTACTAAAGAAAATGAGAATTGTATTAATGACCCTAGACTCAAGATCTTAATCGAAGATGCTCAATCGGTTCTTAAGTTGAGCAAGGAAAAATTCGACTTGATAATCTCTGAGCCGTCGAATCCGTGGATTAGTGGTGTGGGTAGTCTTTTCTCAAAAGAATACTTTGAAAGATGTAAGAATAGTTTAACAGAAAATGGGTTAATGGCTCAATGGTTTCAAATATACGAGATGGATGATGAAATCTTTTCAATGGTTGTAAGAACTTTTTATTCTGTATTTCCATTTGTTCAATTATGGGGCGGCTCAAACGGGGATGTCATTCTAATAGGTTCTTTGAAAAAGATTGAACCAGATTTTAATAAGATGCTAACGAAAATCGAACAACCTCGAGTTAAAAATAATCTCTCTAAAATTGAAATAAATAACTTATTCACATTGCTTACAACTCAACTACAATCAGAAGAAGGAACTTTTGTTCTATCTGGTAATGGAAAAATTAATTCTGAAATCAAACCCGTTTTAGAGTTCATAGCTCCAATTTCCTTCTTCAAAGGTACATCCTCCACAATCGCATATAAAAACGACGAAAAATTTGATACACTTAACCAAAATCTAATCGTTAAACAATTCGTAAAACAATACAAACCAGATTTTAATGAAATCAAAAATGCAATTGAATATCATATTAATAAAACAAATAATTACAGATTTGCTTACAGTCTGGCTAATTATCTTTTAGAAACATATGGAGAAAACAATTGGGTGTTCGAAACAAAAGCACAATTGGAAGAAAAACTTGGAATCATAAAAATAGATATAAGTGATTTAGAAAAAGCATTAAATCAGCTACCAGATGCTAAAGCGCTAAAAAGATTTTATAGCAACCAGATGTTAATAAAAACATTAAATTCTTCCAGCTTTATGAGAATTTATTCTCTTGAAAACATCGAAAAAATATATTTACAAACCTTATCAACAGATACAGTTAAATTAATTTCATCATACCAAACCTTAGCATTTAGTTTTCTTAAAAACAGTGAACCAACGAAGGCATTGAAGTACTGTGAACTTATTGAAAACATAATTACAAAAAATCCTTCTTACGTTGAAAAAATTAACCTTTCGGATTATTTCTTTGTTTACGCTAACGTAGGATTTCTACTGAATAAATACGATAAAGTAATAGAAAAATTCATCAGCTTAATAAACTATAATCCGAATTATGAATTAAAACCTTACTTAAGTAAGAAAATTGAATGGTATGTTAAAGAGATGAGAAAGAGGAGCTAATTAATTTTTGAAAGATTATAGAGATAAGTACAAATTGATGTAATAAATAAAATCAGAAGAAAAATAATTAGGTAATCTTGAAAATGAATTGACTTATAAAGATTTGTGCCAATGTTACCTATTAAAATCCATTGGAAAAAGTATACTACAGTCACATTTTTACCAAGCCAGCGAATATATTTAATAATCAAGGAATCAGTGAATTTTGATTGGATGTTTTTCAAAAGATATCCCCATAAGATTAAAAATATCAACGACCAAACGTAAAAAGTAAAACCAAAATTATAATACGATTTTAAGTTGCTGGAAACTTCCAGAGCATAATTTAATGTGATGAGCAAAAAGGTTATTAACAAAACAAAACTCCATGTAGGCAATTTAAATTCTTCAAAAGCTTTAATTAATTTCTTGTGGCTTAATATTAATCCTGATACTGGATATGCAATCCAGGGAATGAAAGGAAAGTAAGACCAATCCGAAACTCTGAATAAAAAAGAAAAGGAATATAATAATAAATCTCCTTCAACTTTTAATTCTCCAGTTAAAAATTGGACAATAAAAACAATTATTAAGAGAACCACTTGCAAATAAATCCTACTTAAAAATCTTTTTATAAATCCAATAAATATAAATGCTAAACCTGCAATAAAAAGAATATCCACACCTAAAATATATTTCCAAGGAACTAAATTAAATTCACCTGTAATGATTTTATAAAGTAATGTTGCATTCATACAAAAGTTCAATGCAAATCCGAGGGCAATTAATTGTATTCCACGAATAATCTCTTTTTTTAAATTTGCTTTTGAAATCCCTTGAAAGTATCCCATCAAAATCAAAAATACTGGTGCGGCCGGAATTCCACCCATAAGATATGAAAGCTTTTCAAAAAATAGATATTCTGGTTTAGAAATAAGAATTACTTCGGTGAGATGCACTTGAATCATTAAAATTAAAGCGATGCCACGAAGAAAGTCAGGGAATGGGTCTCGAATTGGATTGGTGAAAATGATATTTATTTTTTTAATCACTACAGGTATTTAACGAATTTATTATTCTCATCCACAAGAATATTTTTTATTTCCACGGGTTCATCTGAAAGTTCAAATCCCATAATTATTATTTCTTCACCTTTTTTAATAACATGCGCTGCTGCCCCATTCATACAAATTTCCCCTGAACCTCTTTCACCGGGAATAACATAAGTTTCAAGTCGTTCTCCACTTGTATTGCTTACAACCAGAACTTTTTCGCCGGGCATTAGTCCTGCTTTTTCAATTAGATCTTCATCAATAGTAATACTTCCTATATAGTCGACATTTGCTTCTGTTACTGTTGCTTTATGAATCTTTGACCTTAGAAACCACCGCATGATTTCTTTTTCTGATTTTTTATAACACGAAATATATAAAATTAAATTTTAATAAAAATCCCTTTTCTGTATAAAATCAACATAATCATATACCAAAAAATTAAATACGAAAGTGCAAAAAATAAAGAAGCGTTTATTTCAGAAAAATAAGGTTTGTATAAAGAATTGAAAATAAAAGCTTTTAGTGAAACCTGATTTCCACTTGAATTAAATACTTTTATTATTCCCATCATCTTTGCTACTAAAGACGACAGAAAGAATGAAGCTATTGCATTTGTTCCAAATACCAGAAATGGTTGTGTCCAAAACCTCTTATTTTTTATCTCAATAATGTAATAACAAAAACCAAGAAAATATAAAGCCATACCACCCATAAACAAAACATATGAACTGGTCCAGATATACTTATTAATTGGAAACCACATATCCCATATGATACCAAGGATAATTAAAATACTTCCCGTTACGTACATTCCTGAGGTTATTTCAAATTTATTTCTATTCGATATTAACCATTTACCAGTAAAGACACCTATCATTGATGTTACAACTGCAGGAAAGGTTGAGAGTAAGCCTTCGGGATCCCACTTTGGTCGCCAGAGATGTCCTTTGAGTAAAGAATAATCGATATATGCAGCAAGGTTACCATCAGGAGTTAAATTACCTGCACCATAACCTGGAACTGGAATTAACATCATTGCCAACCAGTACAATACAAGGATAATGATAGAAAGAATTATCTGAGTCCGATTAGATAGAAAAATGTAAATTAACGATGTAATAAAATAGACTGTAGCAATCCTTTGAAGAACTCCAGGAATTCGTACAGTTGAGAAATTGAAATAAGGAAATAAATGAAGAAACATTCCCAATGCAAAAATTATGAGAGAACGTTTTAACACATGAATAAAAAGTTTGTTTTTATCATTTCCCTTTTCAATTCTCTTCTTGAAAGAAAAAACCATAGAAACGCCAAGAATGAAAAGGAAAAATGGAAAAATAAAATCTGTGGGAGTCCAGCCATGCCAATCTGCATGCTTTAGCGCTGGATAAATTGAGCTCCATGTGCCCGGATTATTAACCAGTATCATTCCAGCAATTGTTAATCCCCGGAATACATCAAGTGAAATAAGTCTTGTCGAAAGTTCATCTGATGATTTCATTCATTTACTCAAAATTGTTGAATGGAAAATGTAAGATAGGATTTCAATGAAGAGTCACCTTAATTTAGTGGGCGCTAAAGGATTTGAACCTTTGACCTCCGCCTTGTAAGGGCGGCGCTCTGGACCAACTGAGCTAAGCGCCCAATGTGTAAATAACAAATTGTAATGCAAAAATAAAAAAATTCAAATGTTAATTAAAATTTCAAAAATGTTATTCACTTAAAAGTTCTTAAGAAATGAATGAGACCCCACTTTAAAGAACCATAATTCAAAATTAATATCATAATGTTAGTTCATAGTGAAAGCTTTGAAAATAACATCTATAGTTAATTAAATTCTTTTAGAAAAAATAAAAACTACTACATATTTCACAATGACCAAAAAATAGTAAAACTCAATACGTAATAACAAACATAAAAAAGGCAAATATTTTGTGAAAAGAACTTTAATTATTTCACTATATCTAAACTCATAGTTTCATTAAAAAATCACCTGACAACAAAACTAAAAACATATTTGCTTAAGAATTATCATTCTTAGCTAATAGGCTTTATGTAATGTAATTTTATCGTTAAATAATGAAGAAAATAATTTGCATAAAGAATGTCTTATCTATCAGTACCAGAACCTTCAAACAAATTCTAATGAGAGAAAAAATTACCATTGAGAAATAATAGTGAAATTTAGCTTAGAGCGTAAAATTCCACTTTCAACATTATTTTTTATAAAAATCTTAACCAATGGACACAAATTAAAAAGATAGAAATAATTGATTGGCAAGTTAAGATTGAAAAGTTTTGGAATTCTGCAGTTAATTAATTTTATTCCAGAGAACACACGAAATTAACTAAACAAAAGTTTTTATGACAGTGCTTTTTGGACAAAATCTGAACTTTTTTGACGAAAATCCGGACTACGACTTTCAATTGCAGTCCTGCTGGCGACAATCCCACCCAGCGTTTCCGATAGTCTGACGGCAAGTAAAAATTTACGTTGGGGATGACACTCGGTCTCTATACCCTTATTCCCATCTGCCTTGTCTATTTCGCATGCGAGCTGATGATTTTTTATTAAAAATTAAAACTACTCTGGTATTTTAACATATCTTCAAACATAGCAAGAAGTCGTTTTCTTTTGTTTTCTTCTTTGCTTTCCTTTTCGTACTTTAATTCATTGAGAATGCTTATGTATTTTTCTAGATTCTCCTTAGTAAATTCAGTACGAAATAATGAAAAAGCTAGTTCGAAAGTATTCTTTATTTGTATTTCAATCTTATGTTCGCCGCTAAAGCCTATTACTCTTCCTACGTAGCCAAAAGTCCATGGTCGCTCTATCGCTAATTTAACTTTATCCTCGCCATCTGGCGAAAAAACGAAGAACAAAATCCTTGCCCAGAATACAGGTTCTACCTCTGGAAAAATATTGCGTGATACATCGTCTAAAATCCTGTCGATAACTTCTTGCTCTTGCAAAATTCTATCTCCTGCCCAAGTAAAGAATTTATTTAGAGAGATCCGCGATATATCATTCTCTGTGTCTGTAATATTGTTTTTCGTAACTTTCCATTCCTCTGGGAAAAACTTCCAGATATTATATCTCTCGGGAGAACTTTCAATGACTTCAAAAAATTTCTGATAAAATATATCAAACAAGTAATTAATGTAATAATACTTTT
>CAKZPH010000158.1 GCA_937138605.1 uncultured Ignavibacteriales bacterium | reverse complement strand
TATTATACAAAAGTATAAAAAGGTTGTCAAAAGAAATTTAATCTCCTCATGGCTTTAAATTTCCTTCTCTCGATTGGTGAAAGTGATTTGGTAAAATTTTAGGTGCGGTTCGTAGTGATTTTGAGAGTGAAACAAAAATTAGAATTGGACAAATTGTGTACTTTTTTATTGTAAAGAGTTTTTAGCTGACATCCTATCGATTAATAGAATTTATATTAAAAGCTTTAATAAATTAATTTGATATTTTCACCACAGATAGACACATTGGTATTTTATTGCAATAACGACCTTTTTTACTCTAAACATAGCTATCGTTTTTCTTTGTTAAGATAAACTTCTACAAGTTCATTTTTTCTAAGAATTTATCTCTTCAAAAATCTAACCAATATTCATCTTCTACGTTTCCAGATTTGAAATTCTTCTTAGGGCATAATGCAAAATGAATTAAAACACTTTTTCCAATTGTCTCATCTAAGATTACCGTTGCAACTACGCTATGCAACCGACCGTAATAATTCTGATGTAATTCAACTGGAGTGAAAATCGAAATAATTCCCTTCAACTCAATACAAAAATGTTACGTCAAACTAAAATTATTTTACAGTTCATATATAAAACACTTCATGGAATTTTTTTGGTTTGGTGTAATTTTATGGGTAATATTACTTATTAAATTTCTGTGAGAAAATTTCTGGCTCAGATCACTCTATCTTTTCGCCGGAACTTTCAGGTGATGTATTTTCAGTAGATTTTTCTTCTGAAATTTCAACCTCTTCTTCTCGATGTGATTTAAATGATATGATAAAAAGCATTATCAAACCAACAAAAACCGATACATCCGCCAAATTGAATATAGGTAAACTTAGATAAGTTCTTCCAAACAAATTGTAATCAAAAAAATCTAAATGAATGAAATCCACAACTCTTCCATGAAAAAGTGATGCATAGCCATAGATAACACCATAAAAGATTCTGTCAATCATATTACCTATGGCACCACCGAGTATAAGCGCTATAGCAAACCGAATTTTGAAATCTTTAAAACGAGAAATATACAAGTAATAAAAAATTGCCAGTATGGCAATGAGCGTGATAATCAATGTAAAAACTCTGAAGTTTCTTCCAAATTCAATTCCAAAGGCAATTCCATAATTTTCTACATGAGTTAATTGAATAAATTCGTCCCAGATTTTTATACTTTGATTAATTTTCAATCCACGATGGTTGATGTTCAAAAATGGAATCTTAAATCCTTTTATAAGTAATTTTGTTATCTGATCAATGATAACAACAATAAGAGTAAAGTATAATGCTTTCATTAAGTTCTAATGAAGTTTCTGATTTGATATTTTTCGAAAGGTAAGCTAATTATCCCAATCCTTTAATTCTGTTAATTTCTTTAATGAGAATATCTTTATTCACCAGTCCAACATATTTGTTAATGATTCGACCTTGCTTGTCAATTAAAAATAGCGTTGGTATTGCGTTTATACCACCAAATTCTTCATTGACTTTATCATCTCCAATTAAAATTGGATAATTGATTTTGTAATCTTTTACAAAAGGTGGAACAACTTTTAATGGATTTTCATCTAATGTTATACCAAGAACTTGAACTTCACTAAATTGTTTTTGTATTTCAATAAGATCTGGAATTGATTTTTGACAGGGTTTACACCAAGTCGCCCAGAAATCAACTAATACCACTTTGCCACGATAATCTGATAGTTTTACTGACCTGCCATCGATTGATTTTAATTGGAAATCGTAAGCTAATGGAAATTCTGAATATAGATTTTTCGGAACTGTAGGTGGATATTCAAATCTTTCTGAATCATCTTTACGAGTGTTATTCACAATAAATAAAATTAAAATGATAACTAAAAAAACATACCAGGAAATTTTCCCCCACTTGATTTTTTTCTCAGGTCGAGTTTTAATCTGCTTGATTGATTTTTCCTTCTTTGCCTGCTTTGCCATAAATTACTCTACTAAATTTTTAAAGTTCCTGTTAATTCAATCAAAATTAAGAAATATTAGAACAAAATATTTATACCACCAATTGGGAAAAACTTCCAGTGATAAACAGCCACTTTTTTGTTTTCCACCGGGTCCCATTGAATGTCATACAAATTATTTCTGAAATAAGCATTTTGCAGCTCAAAATAAGTAACGATATTCCACTTTCTGAAATGAAATCGTCTATCAAAGCGAATATCAAGTCGATGATATGGAGGAAATCTTTCTGCATTTATGCGCGCATAATCATACACAGGTTTACGAAGTAATTTAGAAAGATTTTCTTCAAAAGGAGTGTAAGGTCGCCCTCCAACAAATCGCCATTTCAAACTGAATTCGTAAAACTCATTGGGTATGTATCCAAATACAAAAGTAAAAACGTTTCTGTAGTCAAAACTGCCATTGCGTTCAATACCATCTTCAGGAGTAAATCTGATTTTGGAGTGAGCGAGTGAAATTATACCATAAAATTTGTTCAGCAGCTTTTTCTGCAAGTTTATTTCAAGTCCTTGAGCATAACCTTTTCCGTTGCTAGTCAGATTTGTTAATAGGAAAGGTCCATATGCAACGCCCTCATTTGTTGCAATTATAGATGGAGAAGTTTTACTTGTGGGAATTTGTGAGTAAACTTTTTTGTAAAGTTCCACAGTGAATTTAATATCCTCTCTGAAAAGATGATCAAATCCAAAAATGTAATGAATAGTTTTCATATGCTTAAGATAGCGGGAGGTATAATCTGCACTTAACCAGAGATAAGGTGGAGTTTGATAGAATGTACCATAACTAAAATTAATAGTTGTAATTGGAGTTAAATAATAACTTAACGCTCCTCTAAATGAAAGGATGTCTTTATTTTTGATAAAAGAAAATCTGTCCCACCTTAAACCACCAATAATTTTTAGTTTATCAAAAATCCATTGAGTGATTTGGCCATAAGCGTAAAGTTTATTCGTGTTTATGGTGGTGGAATAGTTTAGTGGTTTGACAAAGATAGTATCAATTTGATCATTGTGAAAATGGAAAAGTGTATCACCGGAATATTTGAGATTGTGATTAAAATTAATAAAAGTGATTCCTGTGCCGGTCGAAATTTCTCGGGAAGGAGTTAGTTTAATGTTCAGGTCAAATTTTAGGATGTATTCACGTTCGAAAGATTTGTTGCTGTATAAAGTATAATTCGTGCCGGGATGAGTTAGATCAGTGAAGAAGTAATTGTATGTATTGGAAATGTTAAGAATTGAATAAGCATTTTTTGACCAGAGAGTCCTTAAATTAATTCCTGCCGCATGTTCATCTTGATTATTTACTATTTTATATTCTTTATAATATAAATCGAAAGAATATTGATTTTCGTCGAACTTAACTCTATCAATTCCACCAGCAGCTACAAAGGAAATTTGATTGTTCGTGTTTAAGTCATAAACAACTTTACCTTGAAAATTTGAGTAATTAGGAATCATTGAAACTTGCTGAACCAATGTAGCATTCAATCGTGCAATTAGATCCAGGTAGCTTCTTCTTGCGGAGAAAAGATAACTTCCTTTTTTAGTAAGCGGACCTTCCAGAATTGCCCCAAAACCTGACATGGAGAGATTAATATCAGCGTGATGATTTTCTCGGTTACCTTCCCTCATTTTAATCTCAACTACAGAAGATAATTTATCTCCATACTTCACAGGAAATCCGCCTGCGGAAAAATTTACTTCTCTAATCAAATTCACATTCAATAATCCAATTGCTCCACCACCCGAACCTTGAGTGCCAAAATGATTTATGTTAGGCATAAATATGTTATCAATGACATACAAATTTTCAGCAGGGCTACCACCACGAACTAATAAATCATTACGATTGTCTGTTGACTGCAAAACTGATGAAAAGGAGAGTAACGCACGACTTAAATCTCCCGCAGCACCAGGCGAACGGCGCACTTCCTCATAACCAAGTGAATGGAAACTCACAGGTTGATCAGGGGCTTTTTGAAAAAGTTCACCTCTTACTAAAACTTGATCAGAAATTTCAATAATTGATTCGCTCAATTCAAAAGTAAATTGAACAGCTTGTCCTGTGCTTACCACCACATCGGAATTAGTAATAGTTTCATAACCAACACTTGATACCTGGATTATGTATCTCCCTACTGAAACGCCAGTTATTTTAAATTCGCCATTTTGATTTGTTGATGTACCATATTGAGTTCCAACGAGAATAACATTAGCAAATGGAATTGGTTGTTTTGATGATTTGTCAATTACCTTACCTTGAATTGTGCCCGTCTGTTGAGAATAAATTGGAAAAACAAATAACAGAAGGATTAACAGTAAAAACTTAAATTTAATAGTGATTTTATTTCCGGTGCCACCTGCAAACACTTTCAAATTCCTCCTGTCGCTAAATATTGCACTTAATCTGAGCTATAATTTCATTTTTAGGAGAAAATAATAACTAAAAAATTTTTGACGTTTTCAACATGATTTGCCTAATCTTCATTGAAAAAATCATTTTGATCTAAAAGATAAAACAAAATAAGTTTCTACTGAATC